>DAOUKN010000091.1:0-14603 GCA_034421255.1 Chloroflexota bacterium
AACTCCGGCGCGTGGGACGAGCTGCAGCAGGTGGCCGAGACGCTCGACGCCCCGGTCCTCACGACGTGCAGCGGTCGCGGTTCGATTCCCGACGACCACCCACTGGCGCTCACCAACATCTCCACCCACGGCCCGGTCACGCGCCTGATGGAACGCTGCGACGCCATGCTCGCCGTGGGCGCGGTGTTTCCGCATTTGATCACTGCAAGGTGGTCCCTGCCGATCCCGGAGCGCCTGATCCACATCGACATCGACCCCACGCAACCCGGCAAGAACTACCCGGCCGAGATCGGCATTCACGCCGACGCCAAGCTGGCGCTGGGCGCGCTCGTCGCCGCCCTCGACGGCGGCGACGTTGACCGCGACGACTGGGTGGACACGGCGCGCACCGCCCGCGCCGACGTGCGCCGCGACCTCTCGCAAATGGCGCCGCTGGAATGGAGCCTGATGCGGACCGTCCGCGAGGCCCTCCCCCGCGAAACCATCGTCGCCTGCGATCCGCACCTGTGGGGCTACTGGGCGCGCGAGCACTTCCCCATCTACGAGCCGCGCACGTTCCTCTACGGACTCCAGTTCGGCACGCTGGGCTATGCCTACCCCGTGGGCCTCGGCGCCAAGCTCGCCGCGCCCGACCGGCCGGTCGTGGCCATCGGCGGCGACGGCGGCTTCCTCTTCACCGGACAGGAGCTGGCCACCGCCGTGCAGCTCGGCATCAACGTCCCCATGGTCATCTTCAACGACGACGCCTACGGCGCCATCAAGGAAGACTTCGTCCGCGACTACGACAACGCCTATGAGGTGGACCTGGTGAACCCGGACTTCGTGCGCTACGCGGAGGCCTTCGGCGCGGTGGGCCTGCGGGCCAACCCCGACAATCTCGGCGACACGCTGCGTCGTGCGTTGGAGCTCGACCGTCCGTCGATCATCGACGTGCCCGCCAAGCTCCGCCGGCCGCTCAAGGTGGACTGAGGCCCGAGCTGACCGAATCGCCCGCCCTCACCACCCGCCTCGACGACCAGCACGCCATCGTCACCGGGGCCGCGGCGGGCATCGGCCGGGCGGTGGCGGGCGCCCTGCACGCTGCGGGAGCCAATGTCACCGTGACCGACATCGACGGCGACGGCGCCCGCGCGGCGGCCGATGATTTGAGCACTGCCGGACCGGCCTGTCTCGGCTTGCGCCTCGACGTCACCGATGATTCCTCGGTGCGCGCCGGCGTCGCGCAGGCGGCGGAGCGCTGGGACCGGGTGGACATCCTGGTAAACAACGCCGGGGTCTCCGGCTATTCGACTCCCGTCTGGGAGACCAGCGACGCCGACTGGCAGCGCGTCCTGGACCTCAACCTCAGCGGCACGTTTCGCATGTGCCGCGCCGTGGTTCCGCACTTGCTCGAGCGGGGCTACGGGCGCATCGTCAACATCGCCTCCATCTCGGCCAGGGACGGCAACGTCAACGTCGCCGCCTATCCCGCCTCCAAGGCCGGAATCATTGGATTCACCCGCGCCCTCGCCATGGAGCTTGCCCAACAGGGCGTCCTGGTCAACGCCGTCTCGCCCGCCGCCGTCGACACCGAGAACGCGATGGCCGCCGATCAGACGATGCGCGCCCCGCTCGTGGCCAAGATCCCCATGGGCCGCGCCGCAAAGCCCGAGGAAATCGCCGCCCTGGTCGCCTTCCTCGCCTCCCCCGCCTGCGCCTTCAGCACCGGCGCCAACTTCGACATCACCGGCGGCCGCGCCAACATCGCGTAGCTAGTCTGCTTCACGAGTCGACTTGATCCTTGGCGGACAGCGCTCCGAGCGATCCTAAAAATTACATGGCGCTTGCGCCGCTACAGGGGCCGCCCGGTAGTGTCCTAGTTTGACTTGCGGCGGTTTTTGCGCCGCTTGGCCACGTCAGGTGGCTACTCGCTGTCGTCGTGAACGTGGTACGGCTGAGCCCGTGCTTGGTCCTCAACACGCCAAGCACGAGTATGCCCTCGATCAACCTCGGCGATTACCTCGTCGTCACGGAACAGCGTGTATACGGGAGAGCTCGAATCGTCGTAGGCCATCCGCATCCGATCAGCTTCAATCGCCAAGACGTCGACTTGGACCCCTTCCGCCCCGGCGAGGCTGAAGTAGTACGTCTTCATGCTGGTGGCGATGTCCCTTCCGCCGCCCGGCGCGCCTCGCCGCCCTTGGCGGCAATGGCCGACCGCTCGGCAGGTGTGAGGGCCGCAGCTCGGGCGCGACCGCCCTTGCGACCGGCGGCTACACGCGACGGCGACGGCGGGTTAGGTGTTGTGGCGTCAGCGGCGGCCGCTTCCGGGTCGGCTTTCTCGATCACCTTCTGCGCAAGGCCATGCGCCAACTCGCCGAAGTCCAACGGCCCCGTGTGCGCCTGGCGTGGCTGGTCTGTGTCGCTCATGGAGTCACCCTCCCCCCAAGTCCCCGCGAAGTTATCACACGGCTTATCGCACGTTGGCACCGGAAAGCCGTGCTACCCTCCCGCCCGGCACAAGAGCCGTGCGCGAGCACGCCTTGATCTTCTGGCGGCCCCAGTGCGTCGCCGGGGAATGCTCTTGTGCCAAAGAAGATCGCCCCAGCACACGGCTGGGGCTGCCTCTTAGGTGGTGCGGGATGCAACGACTGGCCCGTTCGGCCCGCGTTTGGATTGTCCTGGCGCTGGCCCTGGTGCTGGTAGCCGGCAGTGGAGTTGCCCGCGCCCAGTCGTTTGCGCACGGCGCGGTCGTGGGGGTACCGGGCACGCCGCACCTGTGGATTGCCGACGCCCAGGGCGTCCTGCACTGGGCGGGCGACACCCGCGCGCTGGCCGGCAAGTACGTCAACTGGGCGAACCGCACCGAGGTCAGCGTCGCGCGGCTGCGCGGCATATACATCGGCGACCCTTGGCTCACCGCCGGGCTACTCAAAGACGGCGATCCAATCTACCTGGTCAAGTGGGAGACCACCTGGGCCCGGCCGCAGCTGCTTCACATCCAGTCCATCGCCGACGTGGAGCTCTTCGGGATCAACGTCAACAACTACGGCCGCTTCGTCCTGGACCGGGCGGCGTGGGAGGCGCGCTACGGCTTCGCGGCGGCCAGTCTCCAGCGCGGGGTGTTGCCATCCCTCGTGGCGCCTGCGCCCCAACCGACCGCGCCCGAACCGGCGCCGGCTGGACCCGCGAGCTGCCCAGACGGCCAGCGGTGGGATTACTACAAGGAAACGTGCGTCAATCAGACGTGGCGGGAACGGGCGGAGGACCTGATTGATCCCGCGCTCATGCCCGCCCTGGATATGCATAAGGCGGTGCTTGACGCGAACGGTGTCGATGGTGACGCCAACACCTTCGCCCTGATCGACTACCTCGACATGCCGGTTGCGTTTGGGGCGTTGCCACCGGGCCGACCGGGGCGGATCAGCGTCGTGCGCGGGGGGCAACTGGGCGCGCGCATTACGGTCAGTGATGCCCATCGTGGCGAGAGCACGCGGGCGCTGGCGACGGTGCTGGCGCATGAGCTGTGGCACGCACTCGCCTACGCCGCCGGACGCCTCGGCATGTCGTGGGCGGGGTGCATCCAATCGGAAATGGAAGCCGAGCGGGCGGCCGCGTGGTTCTGGTCGAAAGTGCGGCCGGGATCTGGTACCCAGCTGACACCCCTTGAGCAGCAGGCAGAAATCACCTATCGCCTGTGGGTCGACGGCGAACTCGATGCGAATGTCCGCGCCCGGTACTGGTCGACCTGCGCGGCGTGAGCCTAGCCTGACCGGCATGCCAAAAGCCCCGGCCGAAGCCGGGGCTTTTGCTACCCTCGAACAGGTTTCTTACGTGCTGGCAGGTGTGGGTTCCCACCTGCCAGTGCCGCAGTCGCGCGGGCGACGTCCCGGCCACTGCTGCGCCAAGCCTAGCACGCGTTGGCGCGCCCGGTTTGGCTGAAAGGACGCCTCCCATCGACGTGTTTGCGGTGTGGCGCGAGCGGCAGCGACAAACCGACGCCGTCCTCGCCGTCACACCGATCTAGCTGGTGGCGGGCGGCCTGGTGGGTGCGACCGCTGAGGCCGCCCGCCGCCCCAAGTCAAACTAGGACACTACCCGCGATTTGCTAGACTTTCAAGAGGCTCCCTGGTACCCTCACAGGAGCGTTATAGCCGCCATGTCAGAGCCTTTAGTAGCTGGACGCGTCAGCCATCTCCCGTTCTTCGAGAAGCACTCTACACTCACTTGAACCACGCCGATGGACGCAGCGATAGATTGAAGGATCTCCTGAAATTCAGCCCCCCGTGATTCTCTTGGCTAGCAACGCAACAAGAGGACGTCGAATACGAGGATTCCGAATTGCAAAGCATCCGACAGATTTCTTGCTGTCCCCAGTGAGCAGCGTTTCATAGTGTCCAATTGCGATGAGCTCTCTGCCGCCAAATTGGAACCATTTGGCACTGCGGTCTCTCAATTTCAAAACCTCTTCAACAATTGTGGCGCGTTGACTGTATTGCTCGGCGCCGGTTGCAGCAGTTCCGCCGGACTGCCTCTCACCAGCGAATTAACGGACACAGTCTTAGCCTGTCCCGACTTAGATTCCGACAGCAAGAGTATTCTAATTGCCGTGAGAGAAATATTTAACCAAGCAGCTGACTCCCACATAGAAGACTATCTTAGCGACATAGTTGACCTGCTTGCAATAGCCGACCGCCGCACCGAGCGCGGCGTACCATCAAGCAAGATCTCCGTCGGCGACACCGACTATGAAGCTCAGCAATTGAGAATGGCAAGCGATCAGACTAAACATGCTATCGCCCGAGCCGTCCAAGAATACACAGCCATCGACCATCACCGGGCTTTCATCACTGCAGTTCACCAGCATGCCCGAGTCGGGCGGCCTGAGCCTTTCCATCCTGTGGACTACCTTGTACTGAATTACGACACCATCATCGAGGATGCCCTCGCGATGCAGAGTATCCCGTATGCCGATGGCCTGTCGGGGGGAACGACTGCATGGTGGGATCCAACTACGTTCGATTCCGCAGACCTTTTCGCAAGAGTAATCAAGCTCCACGGTTCCGTCGACTGGTATCAAGTCTTAGATGATCCGATGCCCCGACGAATCAGACCAAACATCGCACATCCGAGTGTCGATCAAATGCCGCTGTTGATTTGGCCATCATCAAAGAAATACCAAGAGACTCAACTGAATCCATTTGCTCAACTCCTAGAACAGGCTCGAAACGCACTGCGACCTATGCATGGGGAGCAACGTCTCCTCATCGTCTGCGGCTATTCATTCGGTGACAAGCACATCAACCTCGAAATCGAGAAAGCCCTCCGTGAATCTCAAGAGAATCTAACCATGGCTGCATTCACACATCAGCAAGAGCCCGCCGCCCCATTGGACAAATGGCGCTCCGATCCCTCGATTCGCAAACAGATTCTCATCTACGCCGACCGCGGATTCTTTCACGCCGATACAGAGCTCGAATCCGATACATCCCTCTACTGGTGGAAATTCGAAAACCTCGCCAACCTTTTGACGGTCGACCTATGAGCCCACCATCCCCCAAGCCGGGAGACGTGATCCAAAACCTCGCAATAGGCCGAATCATCGAGGTCGACGGTTCACGCATCATTGCCGAACTGCACGCCGATCTTCGAGAGCTATCTCGCATATACGCAGGCGATATTTACCCAATCGGTCAATTTGGCTCAATCGTTCGCGTGCATTTTGGCCGAAGAATCATATATGCGTTCGTAGCCCGTCTCCGGATGAAAGCCGAATTCGAAGCGGAGCGCGGCGTGGTTGTCGCATCACCTACCGATGAAAGGATCATCGAAGCCGATCTATTCGGCGAAGGTCAATGGTCCTCCTCGGATACCGACATCGCTCCAGTCTTTTCTTTCGAGCGCGGTATCGCAAGCTACCCACTGCCACAACAAACCCTTTATTTGACACCCATATCCGAGCTTTACGAAATCTATCGACACGCCGGCCGTTCCGTGATCCAACTTGGCGAACACGTCGGATCCGGGGGAGCGCCATGCTATGCGGACCTGAACGAGCTGTTAGGAAAGCACACCGCGATTCTCGGCTCAACCGGCGCAGGGAAATCCGCCACGGTCGCCGCAATCGTCCATAGCATTATTGCAAAGGGAGAGGAGTCCCAATACGGCCAATGGCACCCCCGCATAATAGTGCTAGATCCACACAACGAATATAGCAAGGCATTCGACGACCATACACGCCTATCAACCGACGAAGGCACATTGTTTCTACCATATTGGCTATTGAACCTCAATGAAACAATCGATCTTCTGATCGGCAAAACAGAATTTGCCGCCACTTCGCAAGCAAACATCGTGAAAAACGCTCTGACCCAAATCCGCAAATCGTCTGCGGTCCATCTAGGCTTACCTCCCGAGGATCTGACTGTCGATTCCCCAATTCCCTACTCCCTCGGCGACCCGTCTCAACTCGATGAATTTGGGAAAGATGACAATGACGTGCTCTACGACGTCGGATTGGTAGGCGCAATCAACGCCCAGCGACCACCCAATCGCAACAAATCGCACCACGAAGACTACAATAAAGTGTTACGAAAACTTGAGTCATTGATTCAAGATGACCGATTGTCCTTTATGATGAAGCCTTGGGACAGAAAGTCCGACCCAATTGGGACTGTGCTGGACCAGGTCATTGGAGAGCAGTCTAAGCTGACCGTCGTCGACCTTTCAGGGATTCCCAATGAGATCGCCGGTACGGCAAGTGCCGCCCTGGTTCGAACTCTTTTTTCTGTAAAGATTTGGCAGACTGACGGAGAACGAAAGTCGAGCCCTGTGCTGCTGATTTGTGAGGAAGCCCACAGATACATCCCAAATAGTGGAGAAGCGCAGTATGGAGCTGCTCAAGATGCAATTCGCCGCATCGCGAAGGAAGGGCGTAAGTATGGGATGGGCTTGTTCCTGGTTTCCCAGCGGCCGAGCGAAGTCGAGGCCACAGTATTATCGCAATGTAATTCTTGGATAGTCCTACGCATGTCAAACGAGGCAGATCGAAGCCATGTTCGAGGTATTCTTCCTGATTCCTTGGAAGGGTTGACTAAAATGCTTTCTGGATTAAGGCGTCAGGAAGCGATTTTTGTAGGTCAAGCAGCGACATTGCCCTCACGTATTATGATCAGGAATCTTCCGGAGCATCACCTTCCTGCCTCTAGCGACATTGACTTCGACAGTGGGTGGCAAAGCGACCCGATGTCCGACGCGAGTATAGTCGAAGTCGCAAGGCGATGGCGCTATCAGAAACGCTAACAGGGCTCAGATCCGCCCAGGAGAAATGAATCCTTGCAGCTATGGCAAACAGTGTTAGTTTGCGGCCACCGTTCAATATCGCATCGTCGTCAGCAACTCAGTTAGTGAGTGGCTCAGCAAAGAAGGGGAGGCTAGTCTGCTCACGCTCCGTCAAAGATGCGGGAGGTTGCTCAGCCATGCGACTTCTCCCGAGCACCGGGGCGAACGCGGCGCGTCAGGCCAGACCAATCGCGTACTCTGAAACGCTCAGTTGTGAGTCGCGAACGGACATCAATCGCCTGATACTCCCTAATGCCCAACCCAAACGTCACCCCGCTGGCCCAGGACTTCGTGATCGCGGCTCGCGTGCCCGATCCCGAGCGCTATTTCTTTCACGACCCGAACCTGGCCCGGCTCGACGACGGCACGCTGATCGTCGCGGCGCCGCTGTGGGGTCTGAAGGGCACGAATCTCGGGCGGTGCCTGCGGATGGCCCGCAGCTCCGACGGCGGCTCGACCTGGACCGACCTGCCCACACTGCGCTACGAGGAAGGGCGCCCTTTCGTCGTAGACGGCCAGTTGTTGATGTTCGTACAGGAACGGACCCACCGCGACTTCCAGATCGTCACCAGCGACGACCGCGGGGACACGTGGACCGAGCCGCGCACGGTCATCGAGGGACCGCGCTGGAACATCTCCACGGCGCAGGTCGTCCGGCCCGACACGCTCTACTGGGCCATGGACCACGACTCCGCCGGGATCGACTACAAGGGCAAGGTCATGGTTCGCTGGGACCGCACCAGGTCGCCCCTCGATCCCGCCGCGTGGTCGCTCTCCAACGTCGTGCCACTGCCGGAGCTACCGGCGGCGCTGACGCGCGGGCTCTACCCCGCGGACGTGTGGGCGCAGGTCGCCGACTGGTCCGAGGGTGACGAGCCATGAAGGTGTCCTTTCATGGGTGATTGGGCGGCCCGGCAGCTAGCTACCAGCCCGCAAAGAGCGCGGCGAAGCTGTAGAGGACGGCGACGACGAAGTACGCGCCGCCCCCGACCAGCGACCACACCAGCACGCTTACGAGGAAGTTGCTGCGCTGCTGGTCGGCGAGCCACCGCTGGTTGAACTGCTCCGACGCGGCCCGCGCCTCTGGCGTCTGGCGCTTCGACCAGTACGCCGACACGGCCGCCCGCCCGGTCCGTGACGGCCGCGACCGCCGCCGCGTCGCCGCCCGCTGGCGCCTCTTGGGCGGTGGCGGGGTGACGATCGGTGTGGGCTCGCGGACGTGGCGGAAGAACTCCCGCGCCATCGGGGGGAGATCGTCGAGCGCCGCCTGTGCGTCCGTGGCACCCGCGCTGGCGGCGGGCTGGCCGCGGCGCTCCGCCCGGACGAGCTGACCCCGGACGAGCTGACCCCGGACGAGCCGCGCCTGCTCGCCCAGCGGTAGCCCCTCCCAATCCAGGGGGGGCTTAACGCTGTCTTGCGCGCGTGCGCCGCCCCGGTGGTGCTCACGGTCGCTCACGGTCGGCTCGTTGCCATGCACGCGCTGGTGACAGGCGTGGCAGAGCGCCATCAGGTTGTCCACGTTGTTGTTGCCCGGGTCTTCATCCAGGTGGTGGACATCAAGCGAGCGCACGGTCTTTGCTTCCGCTGGGATATTCTCGGGGCGCGTGTAGTCGGTCGCGTAGGCGCCGCAGGCTTCGCACCGGCCCATGCGCGCCCTAATCACGGCAAGCCTCCGGCGACGCCATGCCGGGTCTTTGCGCGGGTCCGATCTTGCCGGGGCGGGCGCTGTTGCCATTGAGTGGCAAGCATAGCCCGCCAGAGGCAAAATGACCCACTACCCGCGGACGACCGATCGAAGCTCCATCGCGGCTCGCCGTCGCCGCTTGTCTGGCTGGAGCCCAACACGGTCGAGGTCGGCGGCAACATCCGTGTGTTCGTCCGGTCGGTCATCGACAACTACGCCACGGCCAACATCGCGGCGGTGCTCGAATACGACGAAGACGCCAACGAGCTCCACTTCACCCAGTTCACGTCCTGGCCGGGCGGCCAGTGCAAGTTCTTCGTCATCAACGACGAGACGCATCGCATGTACTGGATGCTGAGCAACCTGGTTACCAACTCGCAGGACATCCTCGGATGGGGCGACCGCATGTGGGAGACGGGATTCACGGGCGGGCCAGGCAACGAGCGGCGCTGGCTGTTTCTGCACTACAGCGTCGACTGCCTCAACTGGTTTCCCGCCGGCTGCGTGGCGCGCTGGCCCGACAGCGTGCACCGCAGCTTCATGTATCCCAGCGCAGCCATCGACGGGGACGACCTGGTCATCCTGTCCCGCACCAGCCGCGACGCCGTCAACCAGCACGACGCCGACCTCTGCACCATTCACCGCGTGCACGACTTCCGCTCGCTGGCGATGGACCTGCGCCGCGGCGGCCTGGCGGACTAGGGATCCTCTGAGCAAAAGAGGGAGACCCTCGCCGAAATGCGCCCCCATCCGTTCGGCAACTCCTTCGACAAGCTCAGAGCCTGCCCCGTACTTGTTACGGGGACGAACGGATGGGGGCGCGGCCGATCGACTTAGTTAGAGCTTTCCTAGCGCCCCCTCTCGCCTCCCCGCCTGCCCACTGGCATCATGGTCGCACCGCCCCGGCGCATCGCCGCCCCGCTTGGAGTCGACGCATGAGGCGCCTGGTGAAACCGGCCGGTCGCTACAACCTGGCGTTCGAAGAGGTCCCAATCCCTCAGCCCGGCCCGACCGAGGTGCGGGTCAAGGCCGTGCGCAGCCTCATCAGCCGGGGATCCGAGATTGGCCGGCGCTACACCCGCGAAGAAGCCATCGACCCCCAGATGATGGGCTACTCGATGTCCGGCACCGTGGACGCCGTCGGCGAATCCGTCGCGAACCTGAGCCTCGGCGACCGTGTCGTGATTTCGGCGCCGCATGCGGACTACGTCGTACGGGACGCGACCATCGACTCGCCCGAGGGCCGGCCGCTCGTCTATCCCATCGATCCGCGGGTGGACTTCGACGCCGCGCCCTACTGGTCGCTGGTCAGCGGCTGCGTCACCTGGGCCGTCGGGGAGGAAGCCGAGCCAGCCGACACCGTCGTCATCGTCGGCCAGGGCCTGGTCGGCAGCCTGCTGGTGCAGGTGCACAAGGCCAACGGCATCCGCCGCGTGGTGGCGATCGACGCGCTGGACCTGCGCTGCGACCTGGCGCACAAGCTCGGCGCCGACATCGTGATCAACGCCGCCCGCGAGGACCCCGTGCAGGCCGTCCACAAGCTCACCGGCGGCCTGGGCGCCGAGATCGTCGTCTACGCCGTCGGGGGCCCCGCCGGACCCAAGGCCTTCGACCAGAGCCTGGACATGCTCGCGCGCGGCGGCCTGCTGCACCTAGTCGGTCGCTACGAGGACGCGCCGCTCCCATTCTGGAGCCATAAGTTCGCCGGCAAGCGCATGTTCGAGGGCTATTTCGTGCGTTCCAAGGGCATGGAGGAAGCCAAGCGCGGCATGGACTTGATGGCGACCGGCGCAATCAACACCGAACTGATGACCACCCACCGGTTCGCGTTCAGCGACGCGCCCGCCGCCTTCGACCTGCTCCACCGGCGAGCCGGCGAAACCCTCGGCGTGCTGCTCGACTGGACGCTCGAGGACAGATAGCCAGGGCCCAACACGGGGCCGCGAGCAAGGAGGACGACATGAAGCGAATGGCAAAGCCCGAGGGACGGGGCAACGTGATGCTCGAGGACGCGCCCATCCCGGAACCGGGCTACGGGCAAGTCCGCGTCAAGGCCGTGCGCAGCCTCATCAGCCGCGGCTCGGAGATTGGTCGACGCTACGTCATGGAAGAGGCCATCGATCCGGAGATGATGGGCTACTCCATGGCCGGTGTGGTGGATGCGCTGGGCGATGGCGTCGAGCACCTGGACATTGGCGACCGTGTCGGCGCCGTCGCTCCGCACGCGCAATTTGTCGTGGTCGCCGCCATCCCCGAGGTGCAGGGGAAAATTCCCGAGATCTTCCCGCTCACGCCCGGCGTCACCTGGGATCAGGCGCCCTACTGGATGCTGGGGGCCTCGGCGGTGCGCTGGGTGGACATCGCCCCGTTCGAGCGCGACAACGTCATCGTCGTCCTGGGCCAGGGCCTGGTCGGCAGCCTCATGCTCCAGGTCTTGCGCGCGATCGGCGGCGTGCGCCTCGTCGCGGTCGACGCCGCGCCCTTGCGCTGCGAGCTTGCCGCCGAGCTAGGCGCGGACCATGTGATCAATGCGGCCGAGGAAGACCCCGTGGCGGCAGTCAAACGGCTCACCAACGGCGTCGGCGCCGAGCTCGTCGTCTACGCCGTGGGCGGACCGGCCGGCCCGCGGGCCTTCGAGCAGGGCATGCACATGCTCAGCAGCGGCGGCACGCTGCATCTCATCGGCAAATACGAGCATCAAACCCTGCCGCTCACCTCCGACGTGATCCAGAGCCGACGCATCCTGGGCGGCTATTTCGGCGGCCAGTGGCACGCCGGATCGGCGCGGCGGGCGCTGACGCTGCTCGAATCGGGCGCCCTCGACGCCGACCGCATGACGACGCATCACTTCCCGTACACGCGGGCGCCCGAGGCCTTCCACCTGCTGCACGACCACACGGACCAGACCCTGGGCGTCTTGATCGATTGGGACGTCGACGAGAGCTAGCCGCGCGGCGTCCCCACCAGGGATTCGGTCGCCGCGGGCGCGTCGACGACGCCTTCCAGCGCGCCCTTGGCCTCCATCTGGTCCCAATGGCGGCGGAATGTGGCGTTCCACTCCGCCGTACCCGGGTGGAGCAGCATGTCCTCGAATGTCGCCGGCGAGATCACGATGCCGTCGCAGCCGGCCCTGATGGCCGTGTCGGCGGCGATGGTCGTGCGCACGATGCCCGCCGCCAGATAGGGCGAATCTTCGCCGCTGCGCCCGATCACGCGCACGATGTCGCCGATGATCCTGCCGGCGTCCGCCCCCGCGTCGATCTGCGGTCCCGTAAATGGCGCGATGTAGGCCGCGCCGGCCGACGCCGCGGCCACCGCCTGGCTGGCGGAAAAGGTCGTGGTGACCATGCTCAGGTGACCCTCGGCCTTCAGATGAACCACCGCGCGCAGCCCTCTCATGGTGCAGGGAATCTTGAGCACCACGCGCGGCGACATGGCGGTGAAGACCCGCGAGACCCGCTCGATCTCCTCGGTGGTGTCGCCGTCGACCTCCACCACGAGCGGGCCGTCGTGCGGCAGATTCAGGTACCGCTCGATCACCCGGATCATGGGGCCGTAGGAGTCCGTGAGCTGATCCAGCACAATGGTGTTCGTGACCAGCCCAACCACCCCGAGCTCGAGATAATCGCGAATCTCGGCCGGGTCGCCCCACAGCCAGATTCCCACCGGGTCCTTGTGTCCCCGCGGGAAGCGCGGCGTCGTGTGAGACTTATCCATGTCCCTATCCTACGCGCGCATTCTGCAGATGAAAACCGCGCCCCGCACTGATCCCGGTACGGCATGACGCTCGCCAGCCGCCTGAGCCTTCCACGCGATCGAAGCGCCTTGTCGCTGCCCGAATCTCCGTGGCCGCGAACGCTGGTGGTTGCCGGAACGGCCGCCGTGCTGGCATACGGCGCCACGCGGGTCTTCGCGATCCAGCCGGCAGCCGGCGCCGTGGTGCTGGGCATGTTCGCCATCGCCGCCGCGCAGGTCGGAGCGCGGCCCGGGCCTGCGCTGGCTGTGGGGGTTATCGCCGCCATCTGGAACGACGTTGTCGCACTGCCCCACGCGCTGGCGGGATTCCTTGGTCCGGCCCTCATCATTGAGTTGTGGTCGGCCTTCCTGCGAGCCCGTCCTCGCCTGCCGTTGCGGCGGAAAGTCGTGGCCGACCTGGGCCTCATGGCCGTCGCCCTCGGCAGTCCCGTCGCCATCGGCTTCGCCGCGGGTCCCGGCTATGTCGATCTGGACGCCGTCCCGGAGTTTCGTCGCTATCTCGTCGACCTGACGGCGATCGGGCTGGCGTATATCGGTCTGCTCGCGGCCGTCGCCGTCATGCTCGGCCGGGGCCTACTCTGGCTGCGTGCCCACAGGCGGCGACGTCGGGCATACACGCAAGACCTGGCCGAGCAAAGCGCACAGCGTTCGCAGCGGGCCGTGCGGGCCTCGACGAGCCTGCTTCCGCGCGCGCCGGCGGGCGTCGCGATACCCTTCCTTCGCCAGCAACCGAGGCACACGCTCGTGGATCGTCCCCCGCGAACCATCGACGAAATCGACACACCCGCCGCCATCATCGACCTGGACCTCGTCAAGCAGAACATCAAGACCCTCGAGGACTTCGTGCGATTCCGTCCGGTGCACACGCGTCCCCACGCCAAGACCCACAAGACTCCGGCCATCGGGCGCCTGCAAGTGCAGGCGGGGGCGGTGGGCCTCACCTGCGCCAAGGTCGGCGAGGCCGAGGCCATGGTCGATGGCGGCATCGAGGACGTCCTCATCGCCAACCAGGTCGTCGGCCCCATCAAGATCGAGCGCATGTGCCGGCTGGCGCACCGCGCGCGCGTCGCCGTGGAAGTGGACGACCCCGTCAACGTCGACGAGATCTCGGCGGCGGCGCAGCGCCACGGCGTGACAATCGGCGTCGTCGTGGAGATCGACGTCGGCGGACCCCGCGGCGGCGTCCAGCCGCACGAACCCGCCCTCGCCCTCGCGCGCCGCATCATGGATCGACCCGGGCTGGAGTTCACCGGCCTCATGGCCTATGAGGGCCACACCGTCGGCATTGAGGACTGGGACGAGCGCAACGCGGCCGCCCGCGCCGCCCTGGCGCCGGTCATTGAAACCCGCGAGCTGTGCGAGGCCGAGGGCATCCCCGTACGCGAGGTCACCGGCGGTGCCACCAACACCTTCGACATCACCGGCACCATCAACGGCTGGACCGAGCTACAGGCCGGCACCTACGTGACCATGGACGCCTGGTTCCGACCGCACGCCGGCCACGCCTTCACCCAAGCCTTCTGGATCCTCACCAGCGTCACCAGCCGGGCCAAGCCTGGCTATGTGCACCTCGACGGCGGACGAAAGTCGATTGCCTTCGAGCCCTCGGGCACTCCCGTGATCGACGACCCGGAGGGCCTGGAAATCGAGGTGGTGGCCGAAGAGCACCTGCACGTCAAGATGCTCGACGGCGCTCCCGACCTGCGGCCGGGCGATCAGGTGCGCGTGACGCCCTGGCATGGCTGCGGCACGTTCAACCTGCACGACACCCTCTATGTGCTGCAGGACGACGAGGTCGTGGACATCTGGCCCATCAGCGGACGCGGACGGTTCACCTAAAGGT
>DAOUKN010000092.1:0-7897 GCA_034421255.1 Chloroflexota bacterium
ACCTCTGCCGAAATGATGCGCTCGCGCCGGTCCTCGACGGGCAGGTTCACGCGCACGTTGCCGCGCCGGTGCGACTCCCGCGTGGCGATGGCGATTTCGAGCGCCTCGCGCGCGTCCTCGCCGCT
The DNA here is from genome assembly GCA_034421255.1 of Chloroflexota bacterium. Taxonomy (GTDB): domain Bacteria; phylum Chloroflexota; class UBA11872; order UBA11872; family UBA11872; genus JAJECS01. The sequence continues at coordinate 126 of DAOUKN010000092.1, forward strand.
GCACTTGGGGGTGTCGCCGGTCTCGATGCAGTGCATCAAGTCGTAGATCACATTCACGGCTCCGGCTCGCACCCGGCGCTCGGGCGGGAAGAAGCGTCGCGCCGCCTGCGAATTTCGCTGTCCGGCGATGGGTGGCTCGCTGGTCCACAGCTCGCTCAGACGCCCGTCGCCCATGATGCGGATCATCCCGGTGGTTCCGGTGATGTCGTACGAGTGGTCATTCGGGCCGTTGTCCAACGCGCGAAAATAGCCGCGCACGCCGTTGGGAAACGCGAGGTAGCCGCTGGCGGTGAAGTCGTTGTCGCTCATGGGGTCTTCGTCGGGACCCAGCTCACCGACGACCCATTCGGCTCGGCCACCGGTGAACATGGTGAGCGTGGTGAGCATGTGACTGCCGTTGTGCGAGAGTCCCGATCGCGCCCGGGCCACGACGTGCTGCACGTCGCCGATGTGCCCGTCGTTGACCATGCGCAGGGCTTGGGTATAGGTGTTAATCCAGCGGCGGGTGCAGTTGACCGCCAGGGCGATGCCCGCGTCGTTGCAGGCGTTCACCACGTCATCGGCCTCTTGCAGGGAGATGGTGATCGGCTTCTCCGCCCAAATGGCCTTGACGCCGTACCCTCCCCGGGCGATGTCGATGAGAATGGAGGCGCGCGGCTCCGCGGAAGTGCACACGCTCACGATGTCGGGACGCGTTTCGTCAAGCATCGCGCGGTAGTCGGCGTAGATCGCATCGAATCCCCACCGCTGGCGGGCGGCCTCGCGTTGCTCTTCCCAGGTGTCGGCCATGCCGACGATCTCAACCTCGGGCACGGCCCGAAAACAGGCGATGTGGGAATAGGGGAGCGAGTGCCCGTCGTAGACCTCGATCTCGTCGTCGATGGTGCTCGCGATGCGTCCGAGACCGATGACTGCTGCCCGTGTGCGCGCCATGAAGCCTCCTGGAGATGCCGATGCCCAACCGCTGCAGTATGACCGGCCGGAGCGCGGCGTGCACGGTTCTGGCAGGCCTCGCTGCCAGCGTGGTCCTGCTCGCCGCGTGCGGACCGATTGGCGACGAGCCCGCGGCGACCGCGACGCCTCCGGCCGTGCAGCCGCCGCTCACCAACAGCGATTGGATGCTCTCGCACCCCGAGGCCGCCGAGACGATCGGCCGGCAGGTGGAGCTGCGTGGCTGGGTATTCGACGTTGCCACCATCCCTGATGGCGACGAGACGGCGTTTCTCGTCTGGGTCGACTTTGACAACGACGATCTGCCGACGGCGTTTGTCATCCAGGGTGCGCCGCCGGAGCTCGAGGCGAATGCCTTCGTCGTCGTGCGCGGCATCGTGGAGGGCGCCGAGCCGCACACGTATCCGGATGGTCGCGAGGCGCTCATCCCCAGAGTCCGCGTGACGGCGCTCACGATCACCGATCGGCTCGGCATTCGTCCGGCGGTGTGGGTGGTCGACGTCGGACAGACGCTCACCCAGGCCGATATTCGCGTGACGCTGGAGCGAATCGAGTTCGCGGCGGAGGAAACCCGGCTTCTGTTTGCCGTGGACAACCGGAGCGACGAGACGATTAGCGCCATCGGCACGGGAGTGCGAGTGCAGCGGGGCGAGGTGGAATTCCGCGCGGTCTTCCCCACCGGACACGGCGTGCCGCCGCCGCGCGGTCGGGTGGAAGCCGGGGCGGTTGAGCGCGGCTGGTTCCAGTTTCCGCCCCTGGACCGACTTGGTCCGCCGCTGGTCATCGTTTGGGACGGCGCCCGACCGGATTCGCCGATTCAGCGATTCCGGCCGTGGCAATGGGTGGTGGACACCGCCGGCGGTCAACAGCCCGAGGGCTGACCCGTTAGTCGATCGCCGCGCCCGTGCCGTCGATGTGTCGTCGAATCAGCACCAGGGCCGTGATCGACGTTACGGCCATGAAGCCGGCGGACGCCGCGCCGGCATAGTCCAGCCAGTTGATCTCGAACGCCAGGTAGATGAGCAGAAACGGGTAGAACGACATCCAGGTCTTGATCGCCAGGGGAACGTCGGCGCCGTAGCGATTGGCGGCGTAGAGCAGGAAATTCACCAGCGGATACAGCAGCGCGTAGGCCACGCCGATCTCGCCTCGCATCGCCCCGGCGGCCACCAGACCGCCGACAAACGTGATTTCGCGGATGTGATCGGAAACCTGGTCGGCGAGCGCACCGAAGGACGACTCACGGCCAGTTTTTCGCGCGAGCGCGCCGTCGATGGCGTCCAGCAGCAGCGTGCCCACGAACAGTCCCAGCGCCACGCGCGGCGCGTGCATGATGAGCGCCGCGGCGGCGAATCCGATGGGAATCTGGCTCAACGACACGGCCGTCGGCGGCACGCCGAGCCGAGCAAGCGCGGCAACCACCGGCGCAAGGACAACCGCCATTCCCCGTCGGAATGGCCCGAGGATGATGCGCTCGGCCCTCGAGTAGGACCCTGCCGCCGGCTGAGCGCCCTCGCCGTTCATGCGTCTACCAGGCCAGCCGCTCGGCCAAATAGCCGTGCAGATCGTCTACCGCGACGCGTTCCTGGTCCATGGTGTCGCGGTGACGGACGGTCACGGAGTGGTCGTCCAGCGAGTCGTAGTCCACGGTGATGCCGAACGGCGTGCCGGCCTCGTCCTGGCGGGCGTAACGCCGCCCAATGGACCCGCCGGCGTCGTAGAAGACCGGCCACGACGCGGCAAGGCGCGCTTGAACGTCGCGCGCCAGCTTGACCAGGTCGGGCTTGTTTCGCGCCAGTGGAAATATGGCGGCCTTGATGGGCGCCAGACGTGGATCCAGGTTCAGGAACACGCGAGTATCGCCGCGTACGTCCTGCTCGGTATAGGCGTCGGCCAGGAATGCCAACGCCGCCCGGTCGACGCCGCTCGACGGCTCGATGACGTAGGGCCGAATGTGGGACTTGGAGGCTTCGTCGAACACGGTGAGGGCCTCGCCGCTGGCCTCCGCGTGGCGCGCCAGGTCGAAATCGGTGCGATTGGCGATGCCTTCGAGCTCACCCCAGCCGAAGGGGAACTCGTACTCGATGTCGGTGGTGCCCTTCGAGTAGTGCGAGAGTTCGTCGGCGCCGTGCGGGCGCAGCCGAAGACGACTGGGGTCGATCCCAAACTCCTGCCACCAGGCCAATCGCTCGTCGATCCAGGTCTGGTAGGCGGCTGCGTCCTCACCAGGCTCAACGAAGTACTCCAACTCCATCTGCTCGAACTCGCGGCTGCGGAAAATGAAGTTGCCCGTGGTGATCTCGTTGCGGAAGGCCTTGCCGATCTGGGCGATCCCGAACGGCAGTCGCACGCGCGTGGAGTCGAGCACATTCTTGAAATTCACAAAGATCGCCTGGGCCGTCTCGGGCCGCAGGTAGGCCGTGGCCGCCGACTCCTCGACCGGTCCGACCTGCGTGCTGAACATGGTGTTGAAGCGTCGCGGGTCGGTGAGCGTCGCGCCGTCATGCGGGCAGACGCCGTCCGGAACGTCGTCCAGCCGAAAGCGCCGCCGGCAAACGGGGCATTCGACCAACGGGTCGTTGAAGTTCTCGACGTGTCCCGAAGCTTCCCAGACTCGCGGGTGCATGAGGATCGAGGCGTTCAGCCCCACCACGTCCTCGCGCGCCATGACCACGCGGCGCCACCAGGCCTCCTTGACGTTGCGAATCAGCTCGGCGCCCAGCGGACCGTAGTCCCAGGTGCTGGCGAATCCGCCGTAGATCTCCGAGCTTCCGAAGACGAACCCGCGTCGCTTGGCGAGTGCGACCAGCGTGTCGAGATCCGGCGCGGCCATGGCTAGTCCTTCCGATACGGCGACGCTACGCCGCAGGTTGGCTCGGTCAGCGTGCTGCCAGTTTCCCAGGCGCCGCCGGAGTCAGCATGCGCGCGGACTTCACGTCGCGTTCGAGGATCGTGGTCGAGTAGGCCCGCAGGATGTCGCGAACCTCGGTCCGCACCTCGGCGTCCACCCGCAGACGCGAGGCGGCGTGGAAGCCCTCGCGGCCGAGATAGCGCAGGACCTTGAGCGCCGCAACGCTGAGGGGGCGTGACTCATGCTCGCGGCTGTCGGCCCGGCACACCACCCCGCCGGCCGCGCTGGCGAAGCGATGGTCGCCGGGCTGCAGCGGCTGTCCGCATGTGGTGCAACGGCCAAGCTCGGGCGAGTAGCCGTGCAACTGCAGGAGGATGAGCGCCAGCGCCGTGAGCCAGAGCTCCGGCGGGTCGCTGCTCAGGTCGAGTCCCCGCAGAAACGTGAGCACGGCGTCGTAGGCGTCCAGCGACGGCTCGTTGTCTTCGCTCAGACCATCGAGCAATTCAACGGACCACCCGGCGGCGGCGAACGCCGCCAGATCGGTCCGCAAGCGCGGGTGCGATTCCAGCTCCTCGACTTGCGACAGGATGTCGAGCGACGAGCCCACGACGCCCAGAATGCGGACGCGGTTGAAGAGCTCGATGCTTGGCGCCAGATGGCTGGCCGGTCGCCGCGAGCCGCGCGCGACCAGGCGGCGTCGACCGAACTCGCGCGTGAAGAGCGTGACGATGCGGTCGGCATCGCCCAGGTCGCGCCGACCCAGCACGATTCCCTCGGCGCGATAGGTTTGCGACCGTCCCAATTCCGGCATGGCCTCAGCCTAAGCGGCGGCAGTTGCGCGAGCAATGGTCGCCGTCACTCAGGACCAGCGCTATCGTCGGCCTCTGAGGTCGTTTCCGGCGGCACGAGCTCAATTTCGACCACGCGCGGACCCCGCATGCGGCGCACGCGGATTTGCCACCCGGCGTGATTCACCCTCTGTCCGACGCGGGGCATGGCGCCCAACTGCTGCATGACGTAGCCGGCGACCGTGGAATAGGGACCCTCGGGCAGCCGCAGGCCCGTCCGGTCCTCGAGATCGGCGGGACGCAGGCTGCCGGCGACCACGACGCGCCCGGGCTGATCCGACGGCAGTTGGGAGTGGCGATCGAACTCATCGGCGATTTCGCCCACGAGCTCCTCCAGCAAATCTTCCAGAGTCACGACGCCCGCCGGGCTGCCGTGCTCGTCGATGGCGAGCCCCATATGGCTGCGTCGGCGCCGCATGTCGAGCAGCAGCGCGCCCAGCGTGGCGGTCTCGGGCACGACCGGCAGCGGACGAATCATGGCGGCCGGCAGCGGCGACGACGGGCGCAGGTCGGTGCGCGTCAGCAGGTCCTTGATGTGCACGAAACCCCGAAAGTCGTCCGGTTGGCTGCCGAGCACGGGCAGTCGAGAGTGCCCGGTGTCGGCGGCAAGGGCCTCGATCTCGCGAATGGTCGCGGTGGCGGGCACGGTCACGACCGACGATCGCGGCAACATGATGTCGCGGGCCTTGCGCGACTCGAGCCCAATCGCGCCTTGCACCAGCCGGTAGTCGGACATATCGATAGCCCCGATGCGGCGCAACGCCGAGAGCATCTCCGCGATCTGCGACGCGGTGTAGCGCGCCCTAAGCTCCTCCCGTGGGGCAATGCCGAACGCGCGCAGCACCAGGTTGGCCATGCCGTTGAGGACCCATAGCACGGGTCGAATCGCGTTGGCGTAGCCGCGGTACGGCACCGAGACCCACAGCATGGTTCGAATGGGCTCCGCAATGGCGATGTTCTTGGGCGCCATCTCGCCGAGCACCATGTGGAGAAAGACGACCAGCGTGAGGGCGAATGCCGAGGCAATGACGTGGAGCACGTTTTCGGGAATGTCGATGTGGTCGCCCACCGCGTGGACGATCAAGTCGGCAATGGCCGGTTCCGCCACGAATCCAAGTCCCAGCGACGCCAATGTGATCCCGAATTGCGCGCCGGTGAGCATGAAGGCGAGCTCGCGCAGCGACGTGCTGGCCAATCGCGCGCGATAGCCGCCGAGCGCGGCCTGAGCCTCGATGGCCGAGCGTCGTCCGGCGGCCGCGGTGATGGCCACCTCCGCTCCGACCATGAACGCGTTCACGGCGAGCAGCAGCACCGCCGCGAGGAGAAACACGACGTTCATGCGCGACCCCGCAGCCGAGCCGGTGACGTGAGCAGAACCTGCGCGATGCGCGGCCCGTCCATCTCGAGAACCTGAAAGCGCCATCCGTCGATGTCCACGCGGTCGCCAACGTCCGGCACGCGTTGGAAGCGCATGATCAACAGCCCCGCCAGGGTGTCATAGCGTCCGTCGGGCATCTCGAACCCGGTGGCTTCGAGCAGCTCCTGTCGCCGAATACGTCCGTCCGCTTCATATACGCCGGTGCCGGTCGGCGTCGCCAGCCGCACGGCCGGCGGGTCGTACTCGTCCTCGATCGCGCCCAGCACCTCTTCCACGATGTCCTCGATGGTGACGATGCCGGATTCGTTGCCGAACTCGTCGAGCACGATGGCCATCGCCTGCCCCCGCTGCTGCAACTCGACCAGCAAGCTGTGCAAATCGGTTGACTCGGGGACGACGACCAGCGGTTGGCCATTGGGCGCAAGCGCCGTCCGCGCGCGATCCTCCGGTGCAACCCGAAGGGCGTCCTTCACGTGCGCGATGGCCGCGAAGCCCGATCCGCCGGCGTCCTGGATGGGAAAGCGCGAGTGTCCGGTGTCCCGCGCCGCCTCGATCAAGTCCGCGTAAGTGGCGTCGCCGGCTAACGAGGCGACCGACGAGCGAGGGACCAGGACGTCGCGCGCCACGCTGTCCCGCAGGCTGAGCGCCCGGTCCAGCAGGGTGTGCTCCACCCCCTCGATCTCACCCTCCAGCGCGGCCCAGCGAAGCGTGCCGCGGAGCTCCTCGAGTGATTCGACGCCGGGGAGCTCCTCGCGCGGCTGAATCCCCACGCGCTGCATCGACCAATTGGCCGCGGCATTCAGGAAGCGGATGAGGGGGCCTGCCAGGGTGTTGATGAGCACCACGGGCGGGACGAAGACGACCGCGGTGCGGGCCGGCCGCGCGATGGCGAGATTCTTTGGCGCCAACTCGCCGAAGACCATCTGCAGCGCGGTGGCGAGCGCAAGGGCGATTCCGGCGGTTGCGGCGCCGATGGCCCCTGGCGGCAGCCAGCCGAGCAGTGGCCGAAGCATTGGCGACAGGGCGCCGTCGACGACCCATCCCAAAATCAGGGAGCTGATGGTAATGCCGAGCTGGGCGCCCGAGAGCTGGAACGAGAGTGTCCGTAGCGCCTGTTGCACGGGGCGTGCGCCGCGGACGTTGCGGCTGACCATGTCGTCGATGCGGTAGCGATCCACCGCGACCAAGGCGAACTGCCCCCCGGCAAAGAGGGCGTTGATCGCGATGAGCACCACGAATACCGCGAGGCCGACGAGGATTTCTATGGCGGCGTCCCCTACGTGACCCTAGGCCGACGCAACAGGCTGCACCGGCAGGCAACTCGTGTGCGGCAGGCGGCGGGCGCCGTATCGGGAGGCTGGTCAGCCTCCATGCGCCGGCTCCACGGGAATCTTGCGCACCCGCACGCGCAGAATCCGATTGGCCTTCGTGGTGAGCACCTCGAGCGCCGCGCCGTCGACGGCCACGGAATCGCCCGGTTTTGGCACCGCGCCCATCGTGTTGTAGACCAGACCGCCGATCGTGTCGACGTCATCGGCAGCGAGCTCGAGCCCCAGCGCCTCGTTGACGTCGGCGATGAGCACGCTCGCGTCCGTCTCGATGACTCCGGCGCCCATCGGCTCGATTTGGACCTCGGGCGAGTCAAACTCATCCTCGATCTCGCCCACGATCTCTTCCAGGAGATCCTCGATGGTCACCAGGCCCTCGGTCTCGCCGTACTCGTTGACGACGATGGCCATATGGG
>DAOUKN010000093.1:0-13444 GCA_034421255.1 Chloroflexota bacterium
GCATGCAGCTCGAGATGCCCGGGGGCGGCATTGGCCACGCCGAGGTGGAGATCGATGGCGCGGTCATGCTGCTCCCGGACGCCGCCCCGCCCGATTTCCCGGCCGCCAGCACCAAGCTCCATCTCTATGTCGAGGACGTGGACAGCGCCTATGCCCGGGCGGTGAGCGCTGGAGCGACCTCGGAGGCCGAGCCCGCCGACCAGTTCTACGGCGACCGCGCCGCCCGAGTCGTCGACCCCTTCGGAAACCACTGGACCATCGCCAGCCATGTCGAGGATGTCGACATGGAAGAAGTCGTGCGTCGAATAGCGGCCATGGAGCAACCGTAGTCGCTTCCCGGCGCATTGAGGGGCATGCAGAGTGATCCCCGAGACAGATGCGCGAAGTGCTACCATCCGCGCAAGCTGGCGGAGAGGCGTCGTTGCGGATGTTTGAGCATCGCGGGCTGATCGCCGCCGGCGGACTCAAGCTGACCGGACAGGCATGTCGTAGGGTCGGAGGGCGGTCGCCATATCAGGCGCGGCGAATGCTTGACGGAAGTTTGGGGACAAGGGGACGACTTCGATGGACGCGGACACCCAGTGGAAAGGGTCGCGGCGAACGCTCTTCCAGGCCACCCGGATAGGATCAGAGGGAATGAACACGAACTGGGAATCGCACGACGGCGCTATTGTTGCCACGGTCGACGGCCGGGTCGACGGTGCCAATGCCCATGAGTTTCAAGAAGCGCTGGAAGCCGTGATCAAGGCGAGTGAGAGTGCCGTGATCCTTGATTTCGAGCAGCTTTCCTACATCAGCAGTGCCGGGCTTCGGGTCGTCCTGCTGGCGGCCAAGGAGCTGCGCAAGCAGGACAAGCAGTTCGCCGTCTGCTCGCTTGCGGGATCAATTCTCGAAGTGTTCAAGATCAGTGGATTCGATCAGATCATCCCAGTCCACTCGACGCAGGCCGAGGCAATCGCCGCCGTCACCGCCTGATTGATCCTCGCGCTTCTCGGGGCGCGTTCATCTGAAGCCGCAGTGGTAGTGCAAGGTAGTCAGAACGGCAATTGGGCATGACGGATCGGCCATGCAAAATCCTCGTCGTCGACGACGAGCCGGACCTCGAGCCGCTCGTGCTGCAGCGCATGCGTCGCCTTATCCGGCGCGGCAAGTACTCGTTCGTCTTTGCTCACAACGGTCTGGAAGCGCTCGAACGTCTGAACGAGGACGACGAAATCGACATGGTCCTCTCGGACATCAATATGCCGCAGATGGACGGGCTGACGCTGCTCGACCAGATTCCCAAGGTCAACCCCAACATTCGCTCGGTGATTATCTCCGCCTATGGCGACATGAAGAACATTCGCACCGCAATGAATCGCGGTGCGTTCGATTTCGTCACCAAGCCGGTTGACTTCGGGGACCTGCAGGTCACCATTGACCGGACGATGCGCCACCTCAGCGAGTGGCGGGCGGCCCTTGCGGCGCGCGACAAGCTGGTCTCGCTGCAGAACGAGCTCGACGTTGCCAGCAAGATGCAGCAGTCAATTCTTCCAAGGACATTCCCCGTGCGCGACGACTACGAAGTCTTCGCCAACATGGCGCCGGCGCGTAACGTCGGCGGCGATTTCTATGACCTGCTCCAGCTGGATAATGGGCGGATTGGTCTGGCGGTTGCCGACGTTTCCGACAAGGGGGTGCCGGCCGCGTTGTTCATGATGTCGACGCGCACGCTGCTCAAGGGCGCGGCGATTGGCCGAGGCGACCCAGGCGAGGTGTTGGCCGAGGTCAACGACTTGCTCAACGAGAGCAACGAAACCGCCATGTTCGTCACGCTCCTTTACGGCGTGTATGACCCGGCCGCCAAGGAATTCACCTACGCCAATGGCGGCCACAACACACCGCTGGTGGTGCACGCCGACGGCACATCCACCGAGCTCCCCTTGACCGACGGGATTGCCCTTGGCGTGATGCCCGAGCTCCCATACCGACAGGGAAACGTGACTCTTGCCTACGGGGACACGGTCGTGCTCTACACCGACGGCGTCACCGAGGCCATGAACGCGGATGGCGAGGAATTCGGGGTTGACCGGCTGCGCGAGGTCTTTGCCGCAAATCCCCCGCAAGATTGCGAGCAAGCAAACCGGACAGTCTTCGAGGCGGTCCACGCGTTCGCCGGCGATACGCCCCAGTCCGATGACGTCACATGCTTGGTATTCCGTCCGCGTGAGGCCGGGGCATGAGCGGCAAGTTGTCGCTCACGGTCAAGACGCAGGCCGAAGAGTTGGCGCGAATCACCGCTGCGGTGGAGGAGTTCGGCGAGCAGGAGGACTGGCCGCCGGACCTCGTGTTTCGCGTGAACCTGGCTCTCGAGGAGCTGGGCATGAATATCATGAATCACGGCCACGACAAGGGGCTGCACGAATTCGATATCACGCTGATTTCGGAAGACGACACGCTGACGATCGAGATCGTCGACGACGGCCGGCCATTTGATCCGCTGCATGACGCCAAGCAGCCCGACGTGGGCGCGGCGATTGAAGATCGACCGATCGGCGGGCTCGGCATCTATTTCGTGCGCGAGATGATGGACGAGATGCACTATCGACACGAGGACGGCAAGAACCATCTCACCCTCGTGTCCCGCCGATGATCGACGGTGACTGGAGCAGAGATTCCCGGCCTGTGTGATTCGAATGACGCACCCAGGCGATGCACCGTTGACGCACCGCCGAATCGACGATGTTGGACCTCTTGACCAATAGGCGAACGTGGTTCCGGACCGACCGGGACGGCGGTCGGCACGGCGGCCGATCTGTCGCCCTGATTCGGTCGGGCATGACTCGCCCGATGCGGCGGACGACGCATCAGGCGCGAGTGGCGCGCACGTTCCTCACGGGGATTCTGGGCATTGCGGTGCTCTTGACCGGGGTGGCTCTCGCCGGCTGCGACGCCGCCACGTCCGAGGGCGACGCCCAACGCCCCACCAGTGAGGCGACGCCCGAGACCGGACCAGGAACCGCGGTCGAGGCCGATGGGGAGCCCGGCGTCTCCGACGACCGCATTCTCTTTGGGCAATCGGCGGCGTTCCAGGGTCCCGCCCAGGAGCTGGGTCTCAACATGCGGCTCGGCATTTTGGCCGCGTTTCACGAAGCGAATCAGCAGGGCGGCGTTCATGGGCGCCAGATCGACCTGACCTGGCTCGACGACTCATACGAACCCGAGGCTGCCGCCACCAACACGCTGGAGCTCATCAACGAGCAAAACGTCTTCGCACTCATCGGCGCCGTGGGCACGCCGACCTCGCGCTCGGCAACTCCGGTCGCGAAGGCCGCCGGGGTGCCCTATATCGGACCCTTCACCGGCGCCGAATTCCTGCGCGACGCCGCAACCTTGGACAACGTGATCAACATGCGCGCGTCGTACTACCAGGAAACCGAGGAGATGGTGAATCGCCTCACGACGGACCTGGGCGTCGAGCGCATTGCCGTGCTCTACCAGGACGATTCGTACGGCTTGGCCGGATTCAACGGCGTGCGGCTGGCGCTGGAACGCCGCGGGATGGAGATGGCGGCGCTTGGCATCTACACGCGCAATACCACTGCTGTCAAACGGGCCCTGCTCGATCTGCGCCAGGGCAATCCCGAAGCCGTGATCATCATCGGCGCCTACCAGCCGGTCGCGGCCATGATCGCCTGGGGCCGTCAAACCGGATTCGACCCCATCTTCATGACTGTTTCGTTCGTTGGCAGCAACGCGCTGGCCGAAGAGCTGGGGGCGGGCGGAGCCGGCGTCTTCGTGACCCAGGTCGTCCCCTTCCCAACGGACGATTCCCTGCCGGTAGTCAGGGCCTATCACCGCGCGCTCGCGGATTACGACCCGGACGCTATTCCCGGCTTCGTGTCCTTCGAAGGCTATCTGGCGGGCCGGCTGGCGATTGCGGGGCTTGAACGCTGCGGCCGCGAAGTGAGCCGCGCGTGCCTGTTCGAGAGCTTTCGCAGCTCAGAGCCCTACGACATCGAGGGGTTTCGACTGAGTTACGGCGCGGGCGACAACCAAGGCTCCGACCAGGTGTTTCTCACCGTCCTCGGCCCTGACGCCAACTATCACCCGGCCGAGACGCTGCGGGACGTGCCCCAATGACCGCGTGGATCCAGCGCCGGCTGGCAAGCCGCTATCGAATCTCCACCCAATTGCTCCTTGGCATCTGGGGCGCCGTCGCGCTGACGGTCGCCGCGGGATTGGTCGGCTGGTTTTCCTTCAATCGTGTCGGTGACGAACAGAGCCGCGTCAACGAGGGCAGCGTGCCTGAGCTGGCTGCCGCGTTCGGCGTGGCCGACTACAGCAGCACGCTAGTCGCCGCCGCCCCGCGACTCACCACGGCGCCTACGCTCGACGACGTCGCCCGTGTCGCCATCAGCATCGACGAGGCCTACGCGGCTCTCGAGGCGCAGCTCGAAGTTCTTGAGCGGGGCGCGGCGGAAGACGAGCGCGTGCAGCGCATCCGCGCTCATGCCGATTCGCTGATCGCCAACATCCAGTCGATCGAGGCGGATATGGCGTATTTCTTTGACCTGACCGAGCGCAGCGCGGCGCTGCGTCTGGAGCTTGCCGAACTGCGCTTTCGACTCGACAGCGTCGTCATTCCGGCCATTGACGACCAGTTCTTTTACGCCATGACGGGCTATCGCGACCTGGGTGAAGCGCCTGCACCGCGAAATGAGCACTTCTCGGAAACCGAATTCAGCAGCTATCGCCGCCTGGCCGAGATGCAAGCGGACGCCAGCATCGCCGAGCAGCTGCTGGCCTCCGCGTCGATCCTGTCGGAGCCCGCGTTGCTGGAGGCCCTGCGGGAGCGCTTCGAGGCTGCCGCCCGCCGGATTCAGCGCAACCTGGCGGCGCTCGAATCGGACGAGTTGCGCGCCGAAGTCGCACCGGTATTCGACCAGCTCCTGGAGCTTGGTATCGGCGAGGAAACCGGCTTCGATCTCCTCGCCGCAGAGCTCGCGCTGGTTGCTCGGCAACGCGACTTGCTGGCGAGCAACCAGGAAATAACCGTGGACCTCATCGCGGAAGTCAACAGCCTGGTGAGCACGGCGGAGGCCAGTGTGGAGGAGGCCACCGGCGCCTCGACGCAGGCCATATTCACTGGACGCGTCCTGCTGCTGGCCATTAGCGCGGTCAGCGTCACCGGCGCCGTTCTCATCGCGTGGCTTTTCGTCGGCCGCTTCCTTTCGAGCCGGCTGCAGCGGCTATCGGACTGGATGCGACGCCTGGCCGGCGGCGACCTGGAGACGACGGTGGAGCTCAGCGGTCGCGATGAGATCGCGGAGATGGCGGCCGCCCTCGAGGTCTTCCGGCAGCACGCGCTCGAAGTTCAGCGACTGAACCTGGTCGAAAAGCTGGCCAACGAGCTCCAGAGCAAGAACGATCAGCTTGAAACCGCACTTGCGGACCTACAGCGCGCTCAGGACCAGATCGTCTCGCAGCAGAAGCTGGCGGCTCTCGGTGAGCTCACCGCCGGCGTGGCCCACGAGATCAAGAACCCGCTGAACTTCGTCAAGAACTTCTCGGAAGTGTCCGAGGAGCTCATCGTGGAGTTGAAAGAGGTCCTTGACGAAGAAGCCGAGAGCATCAGTGAGGATCAACGCGAGTACATTGACGAAATCTCCGGCGACCTCACCGACAACCTCGGGCGCATCCGGTCCCACGGCGAGCGGGCCAACCACATCGTCCACGACATGCTGATGATGGGCCGGGGCTCAGGCGATCGGCAGGCCACGGACATCAACCGGCTGCTGGACGAGCATGCGCGGCTTGCCTATCACAGCGCGCGGGCGACGGACACGGAGTTCCAACTCGACCTGAAGCAAGACTTCGACGCGGAGGTCGGTGAGCTCAAAGTGGTGCCACAGGATCTCGGCCGGGTCTTCCTCAATATGGTGAGCAACGCCTGCTACGCCACCGACGAGAAGCGGCGCAGCAGCGCCGACGCCGATGGCGAGCGCTACTACCCCACGCTGTGGTTGAAGACTCGACGCGGCGCCGAGCAGATCGAGGTCCGGATCAAGGACAACGGCATGGGGATGCCTGACGAGATCATCGACAAGATCTTCAACCCGTTCTTCACGACCAAGCCGACAGATCAGGGCACCGGGCTCGGGCTTGCCATTTCCAGCGATATCGTGCGGCAGCACGGCGGAAATATCCGCGTCGAATCCGAGCCGGGCGAGGGGACCGAGATGGTTGTCGAGCTGCCCCTGGACCCTCCGGCCGCGGCGCTGGCCGGGGCCGCCGATGGGGACGGCGCCGCGACCGGGGCGACGTCCGTCTAGGATCGCCGACACACGCCATGCGATGGTCGTCAGTCGAAGGCGCGGGTCGATCGCAGCCATCTGACGACGGCGACGAGCCGAACAGTCCCTGGTGGGAGGCAAGCTCTTGATGGCACACGCGCACTTCAGCGACGAGCTGTTTGAGTTCTTGCATGAGTTGCGGTTGAACAACAACCGGGAGTGGTTCCACGCCCACAAGGCGAGATACCAGGCCGTGGTGCTCGAGCCGATGGCGGACTTCGTGGCCGACTTCGGCGCCTACCTGCCCAAAATCAGCACACACTTCGTGGCGGACCCGCGCACACATGGCGGCTCGATCTTTCGAATCTACCGCGACGTCCGGTTTTCGAAGGACAAGAGCCCCTACAAGACCCACGCTGCCTTGCACTTCCGCCACGAGACGGGCCGCCAGGTTCACGGTCCGGGTTTCTATCTGCACCTGGCGCCGGGGGAGGTCTACGTGGGCGTGGGCATTTGGCGCCCGGCGTCGGAGACGCTGACGAAGATTCGAGATGCCATCGTGGCCCACCCGACCAGGTGGACCCAGGCGATTTCCGACCAGGCATTCGCCGAGACGTTTGCCCTGGAGGGTGAGTCGCTCAAGCGGCCGCCGCGAGGCTATGACGCCGACCATCCGCACATCGACGACCTGAAGCGCAAGGACTTCGTGGCGGCGACGGACTTCACGCAGGAGGACGCCACCTCGCCCGATTTCATCGACCGCTATGCGGACGCATGTCGCACGGCGGCGCCCTTCATGGAGTTCTTGACGACCGCCGTCGGCTTGGCCTGGTAGGCGTGACCGCCCCAAACGCCGCATCCCGGCGGGGTGGCAATATTGGATTGTGGCCATGGCCCCGCACCGATCATGACTTGTCGGGCCTGCGTCACGGATAAGGCGTCAGCGTGGATTTCGACACCTACGAGCTCGACCCGTCCGTCTACGACGAGATGCTCTTGCCCGATGGCACCCCGCGAGATCACTGCCGGGCGCTCTTTGACGCCCTGTGCCGAATGTCCTCCGAGGAGCTCAGCGGCGTCCAGGAACGGGCGACCCGTTCCTTCTCGCATGAGGGCATTTCGTTCACGGTTTATGGCGAGGCCGAAGCCCAGGAGCGGATCATTCCCATCGACTGCCTGCCTCGACTGCTCTCCGGCGCCGATTGGCGTCTGATCGAGTCCGGCCTCACGCAGCGGCTCACCGCCCTCAATCGATTCCTGGAAGACGTCCACAACGAGGCCCGAATCGTCGACGATGGGGTGATTCCCACCGACGTCATTCGAGGCTGCCCGCAATACCGCATCGAAATGCGCGGCTTCTCACCGCCGCACGGCGTCTGGGTGGCGATCTGCGGCACCGACATCGTGCGCACCAACGACGGATTTCACGTGCTCGAAGACAACCTGCGCGTCCCGTCCGGCGTTTCGTACATGATCGCCAATCGGAAAGTGATCAAGTCGGGATTGCGGCGGATCTATCGCGGCGCCCGGGTGCGCGAGGTGGAGCACTACGGACGCTTGCTGCAGACGACCCTGCGTGAATTGGCGCCCTCCGGGCGGTCCGATCCCTGCATCGCCCTGCTGACGCCCGGGGTCTACAACGCCGCCTTTTATGAGCACATGTTTCTGGCCGGGGAGATTGGCGCGGAGTTGGTGGAAGGCCGCGACCTGGTCGTGAACGACGGCACTGTCTATATGCGCACGACCACCGGGCTGCGTCGGGTCGACGTCATCTACCGGCGCATCGACGACGATTACCTCGATCCGCTGGTCTTCCGTCCGGACTCGCTGCTTGGCGTGCCCGGGTTGCTTCACGCCTGCAAGCGCGGCAGCGTTTCGCTGGTGAATGCTCCCGGAACCGGCGTGGCCGACGACAAGAGCGTCTACGCCTACGTGCCCGACATGATTCGCTATTACCTGGGTGAAGAGCCGCTCCTGGCGAATGTTGAGACGCACCTTTGCCGCCGGCCCGAAAGCCTCGAGTACACGCTCGACAACCTGGAACGCCTGGTGGTCAAGCGCGTGGGCGAGTCAGGAGGCTACGGCATGCTCGTGGGTCCTCACGCGACACCCGCGGAGCGCGCGGCCTACGCCGATGAGCTGCGGGCCAATCCGGCGGATTTCATCGCGCAGCCAACGCTCGCGCTGTCCCGCGCGCCGTGTCTCATCGACGGCCGCCTCGAACCGCGGCACGTCGACCTACGGCCCTTCGTGCTCAATGGTCGCCAGACGCGCATTGTTCCTGGAGCGTTCTGCCGCGTGGCACTGCGCCAGGGAAGCCTGGTGGTGAACTCGAGCCAGGGCGGCGGCGGAAAGGACCTCTGGGTCCTCAACAACTAAGCAATCGGAGGTCCTCGCCAGACTGCGTCGGTAGCGAATTTTTGTATCAATAACTACACTCGCCCCGCCAGCCGTCCCTAGCCGAAGGACCGCCATGCGTGTTCTCGTGAGCTCCCTGGTCAGACCGTTTCCGAGACGCCTCGTGCTCATCCTGCTGTTGGCGCTTGCCATACCGCTGTTGATACCGAACGTTGCGCGCGCCGCGGTGTCGGACGAGGCGACTTTCGTCTTCAACACGTTTGCGTTCCTGATTTGGGGAGCGCTGGTGATGTTCATGTGCGCCGGCTTCACCATGCTCGAGTCCGGGTCGGTGCGCACCAAAAACGCCTCCATGATCTGCCTCAAAAACATCGGCATCTACTCCATCGCCGGACTCGCGTATTTCATCATCGGCTACAACCTGATGTACGTGGACGTCGGCTCGGTCATCGGTTCGTTCAACTTTCTCTACGGACCGTCGAGCGCTGAGCTCGATCTGCTGGCTGGCGATGAGAGCGCGACCTCGAGCGTGGTCGCCAATGGCTATTCCAGCATGTCCGACTGGTTCTTCCAGATGGTCTTCGTGGCCACTGCCGCTTCAATCGTGTCGGGCGCGCTGGCCGAGCGGGTCAAGATGTGGTCGTTCTTTCTGTTCACCCTCTTGCTCACGGCGTTCATCTACCCCATCGTGGGCGCCTGGACCTGGGGCGGCGGCTGGCTGTCCGAGATGGGATTCCAGGACTTCGCCGGATCGACCATTGTTCACAGCGTGGGCGGCTGGGCCGCTCTGGCCGGCATCCTGGTCGTCGGGCCGCGGCTGGGCAAGTTCCGTAAGGACGGCAGCGCTCGCGCCACACCGCCCTCGAACATCTTGATCGTGACGCTGGGCGTGTTCATCCTCTGGCTTGGGTGGTTTGGATTCAATGGCGGGTCGCAGCTGGCCCTGGGCAGCGCCTTTGACGCGGTCTCCATGAGCCACGTGCTGGTGAACACCAACCTCGGCGCGGCGGCTGGCGTCGTGGCCGCCCTCGCCGTTTCGCGCCCCATCATGGGACGGATCGACCTATTCGTCGGTCTCAACGGCGCCATCGCGGGCCTGGTTTCGATCACCGCCGGCCCTGATATCGTGGAACACCACTGGGCCATCGTCATCGGCGCAATTGGCGCGATCCTGTGCACCCTCGGGCTCAAGCTGCTAGAAAAGCTCAAGCTGGACGATGTGGTCGGGGCCGTTCCCGCCCACCTCTTCGCCGGCATTTGGGGAACCCTGGCCGCGGCGATTGCCGCTGGCGCCATGTTCCACGTGCAGCTGATCGGCGTGCTGGCCGTTGGCGCCTTCGTGCTCGGAGTCTCTTACCTCGTGTGGCGCCTCATCGACCTGACGATCAAGGTCCGTGTGTCGCGCCAGGTCGAGCAACTGGGCCAGGACGCCGGAGAGTTGGGAATCGAGGCCTACCCCGAATTCGTCCTCATGCCGGAAGAGTTCGACGAGGACTAGTCCCGTTGGGCGTCCGTCGCCGTGGGCGGCGGACGCCGGCCGTCCGCGGTGACGTCATCGCGGTGATCCGGACCTGAATCTCATGCTCGTGCGCAGCGCTCAGGGCCTCTACTGGATGAGCCGCTACCTGGAGCGCGCCCGGCGGCTCTGCCGTCTGCTGCAGCTGCAGACGGAGTCACTGGTCGACCGTCCCATTCGAGAGATTCACTTCGGCTGGAGCCGGATCTATGCCAGCGTGAACCGGCATCCGCCGGCCGGGCGAATCGAGCTGCTCGGCAGCGACGACTACACCCTGGCCGATTCCTACACCCTGGCCGGCGACCTGACCTTCGAGCGCTCAAATCCCGACTCGGTGTGGAGCTGTTTCGACCAGGGCCGGGAAAACGCTCGCCAGATTCGCCAATCCATCAGCACGCCGATGTGGACCCAGTTGAACCTGGCCTACCTGCGCCTCCAGGAGTTGGAGATGCAGGACATTTGGGCGATTTCCCCTGAAAGCTTCTATGCCGAAACGGTGGCGCAGATCGACACCTTCGTCGGCGTGGCCGCGGCCACGATGTACCGCGGGGAAGGCTGGCGCTTCATGGAGCTCGGTCGATTTGTCGAGCGGGCGCAACTCCTTGCCGCGTTGCTGCTGGCGCAGCTCGATGCCGAACAGCACGTCGAAGAGGCGCCGGACGCGGACTGGACCGGCTTGCTGCGCCTCTGCCACGCCTTCGAGGTCTACAACCGCCGCTACAGCGTCGTCGTGCAGCCGCGCCAGGTGCTGGACCTGCTCGTCACGGACCCGCGTCTGCCGGACTCGCTGGGCCGGTCGATTGACCGCGCCACGGAGGAAATCGAGGCTATCGGCCCGGGGCCCGACGCACTCTCCAGCGGCGCGCTGCAGCGCCTGGCCGGTCGAATCGGCGGCGTGATCCATTACCAGTGGCCCGACGATGACGACTGCCAGGGGCTCCTGGAGCAGGTGAGGACCCACTGTTACGAGCTTCACGATCGGGTGACGGCCGCGTACTTCGACTACGCGATCGAAGACGCTCCCATGAGCTGATCCGATGGTTGGCCCGGCCACCTACGACGTCGAGCACGTCACGCGCTACCGCTACTCCTCGCCCGTCACCGGATGCGTGATGTCGCTGTGCCTAGAGCCACGGCAGGACGCCGGCCAGCGGGTCCTGCGCTTCGACATCGAGACCGACCCGCCAGCCCTCATGAACGCCGAGGCGGACAGCTTCGGGAATACCAAGCACGTGCTCAACATTCACCGGGAGCACCGCGCTCTCGCGGTCACCACGCGCGCCACCGTCGAGCAAACGCCGGCGCCGCCGCTGCCGGAATCGCTTGAACCGAGCGCCTGGGACGAGATCGGTGGGTGGAAGGACTCCTTCATCCTTTGGGACTTTCTCCAGCCCAGTGCGCTGACCCAACCCTCGCCGGCGCTGGCGGCCTTCACGGCTCGACTCGGCATTGAGCCGGCGGATGATCCGCTGCACGCCGTGCAACGGTTGTCGAGTCTGCTCTACCGCAACTTCGGCTACGTGCCGGGAAGCACGTCGGCGGTATCGCCCGTCGATCACATCCTGGAGTCAGGCCGCGGCGTTTGCCAGGACTACGCCCATGCCATGATCGCCATCGCGCGCACCTGGGGCGTGCCGACGCGGTACGTCTCCGGCTATCTGCACGATTCCGATCTCGAGGGGGTCGACGCGCCGGCCGCGCAGTCGGCGAGCCATGCATGGGCCGAGTGCCTGCTGCCCGGGCTTGGGTGGGTTGGCTTTGACGCCACCAACGACAGCCTGGCCGGTCTGGGGCATATCCGGCTGGCGGTCGGTCGCGACTATCGGGATGTGGCTCCGACGAGCGGCATCTTTCGCGGCGGCGGCGAAAGCCAAATCGACGTCGAGGTGCGGGTCCGTCCGCACCGGCCGGGCTGACGAGCGACCCACGAGAGACGCGCCCTGGTCGGAGGCGAGGCGCTCGGTTCGTAGAATTGAACATGCAGCGGCAGCCGCAATCCGACGAGCGTTCAGATCACGACGGGCCGTCGACTGACGGGCTGAATCCGCAGCAGCGGACGGCGGTCGAGCACCTGGTCGGTCCGCTGCTCGTATTCGCCGGCGCCGGCACCGGCAAGACGCGCGTCATCACGCATCGCGTGGCCAGGCTCATCGCGCACGGGGTGGCCCCGTGGCACATCTTGGCGGTCACGTTCACCAACAAGGCCGCGAATGAGATGCGTGAACGCATCATTGACCTAGTTGGACTCGCGGCGGGCGGCGTCAACGTCGGCACCTTCCACGGCCAGTGTCTGCGGATTCTGCGCCGAGACTTTCACCGTATCGGCTGGGAGTCGGACTTCTCGATCTACGACGCGACCGATCAGCTGCAGGCCGTCAAGCAGGCCATGTCGGACCTGGACGTGCCGCTGAAAACCATCAGCCCGCAGGCCGTGCGAAACGAGATCTCCCGCGCCAAGGACGAGCTGGCAACGCCGCACGAGTACGCGGAGCGCGCCGACGGCTTCTTTCAGGAAACGACCGCCAGCATCTATCACCGCTATCAGCGCATCCTGCGGAACGCGCAGGCGGTCGATTTCGGCGACATGATCGCCTACGCGGTCCAGATTCTGCGCGAGTCGCCGGAAGCGCGAACCGCCTACCACGACCGGTTCCGCTTCATTTTGGTTGACGAATACCAGGACACGAACCGGGCCCAGTACTACTTCGTTCGCGAGTTGGCCGCCGGTCACGGCAACGTCTGCGTGGTCGGCGATGACGACCAGAGCATCTACTCGTGGCGCGGCGCCGACATTCGCAACATCCTGGAGTTCGAGCACCAGTTTCCGGCCGCGTCGGTGGTTCGCCTGGAGCGCAACTATCGCTCGACGAAGCGAATTCTCGCGGCGGCGAACGAGGTGATCTCGAAGCTCGCCACGCGCGCGCCAAAGACGCTGTGGACCGACCGGGACGAAGGCGACGCCTTGGGCCTCCTTGAAGCTTTCGACGAAGACGACGAGGCACAGCAGGTGCTGGAAGTTGTACGCAAGCTGAGCGCGGATCACCAGGTGGCCCGGCGCGATATCGCCATCATGTACCGCACGAACGCGCAGTCTCGGGCCTTTGAGGAGCTATTCGTGCGCCTCGGCGTGCCCTACCAGCTTGTCGGCGCGACGGAGTTCTATAACCGCAAGGAGGTTCGCGATGTCTTGGCGTACCTCCGCGCGGTTGCCAATCCCCGCGACCTGCTGAGCTTCGAGCGCATGGCCAACGTGCCTCGACGCGGGATCGGCGCCACCACGTTGAAGAGCCTCCGA
>DAOUKN010000094.1:0-6415 GCA_034421255.1 Chloroflexota bacterium
GCCGTCCAGGCCGGCCATCAGCATGGCCGCAAACGCGAGGTACGGGTTCGCGCTCGGGTCCGGCGGGCGAAACTCGACGCGCCGCGCGGCCGGGCTCGGTGAGTAGGCCGGGATGCGCACGCACGCGCTGCGGTTGCGCTGCGAGTACACCAGGTTCACCGGCGCCTCGAATCCCGGCACCAGCCGCCGGTACGAGTTCGTGGTGGGCGCGCAGAAGGCCAGCAGCGCCGGGGCGTGCCGCAGCAGCCCGCCGATGTAGTGACGGGCCGTCTCGCTCAGCAGCGCATAGCCGTCCGCGTCGTAGAACAGGTTGGCGCCGCCCTTCCACAAGCTCTGGTGCACGTGCATGCCTGAGCCGTTGTCGCCAAAGATCGGCTTGGGCATGAACGTCACGGTGTAGCCGTGCTGGCGCGCCACGTTCTTGATGATGTACTTGAAGAGCATCATCTGGTCGGCGGTCTTCGTCAGCGGGCCGTAGCGGATGTCAATCTCGGCTTGGCCGGCGGTGGCCACCTCGTGGTGATGCAACTCGACGTCGATGCCCACGTTCAGCAGCTCCAGCGTGATCCGCGAGCGCAGATCTTGCAGCTTGTCGTTGGGCGGAACGGGGAAATAGCCCCGCTTGTGCAGCGGGCGATGCCCCAGGTTGGGCGCGTGGGCGTCGTCCGCGCCCGAGTTCCAAATGCCCTCCTCGGAGTCGATGAAGTAGAAGGCCGCGTTGGCGCTCTGGTCGAACCGGACGCTGTTGAGGATGAAGAACTCGGCCTCGGGACCCCAATAGCTCGTATCCGCGATGCCGCTGTCGATGAGGTGCCGCTCGGCCTTCTGCGCCACGTGCCGCGGATCGCGCGAGTACGGCTCGCCGGTCACCGGGTCCTGGATGTTGCCCGTGAGCACCAGCGTGGGGATTTCCAGCGTAGGGTCCACGAACGCCGTCGTGGGGTCGGGCATCACCAGCATGTCGCTTTCATGGATCTGCTGGAATCCCCGCACGCTCGATCCGTCGAATCCCAGGCCCTCGTTGAACACGTCCTCGTCCAGCTTGTCTAGCGGAATCGAGAAGTGCTGCCACGTGCCCGGGATATCGGTGAAGCGAACGTCCACGATGCGGCAGTCGGCGTCTCGCGCTTTGCGAAGCGCCGCCTGGATCAGGTCTGCTTGTGAGGCATCTGCCATTTCGACTTGTCCTCCCTGGCCGGGCGCACCGCGCTCGACCAAACAAAAAGCGCCCAGCAGCGGCAGCGCTGCATGGGCGCGATCCCGCCCGCGGCGCCAGCTTTGGCACCCTGCGGACACCGTCCATCGACGGCCATGGATTGTAGGCGGCGCGGCGTCGCTTCTGCAACGGCAGGTCAGCCAGGTGGTCCCGTTGACCAACGGTGAGCCGCGACGCACGCTGGCGCGCAGGAGGTTGCGCATATGACAGAAACAGGCAAGGCGACCGTCGGCAACGTCGCCCGAGGTGTATCCGGGCTAGCCACGGTGGGTGTGCTAGTGGCCACCGTCGTGGTCCTGCTGCTTGGCGCTTTCGGCGTCGTTGATATGGAGGGGACCGTTTTCGAGGGGACGGCGCTCGCCTACGTGGTGGCGGTCGGGACGTTCGCGCTAAGTCCGATCGTGGCCGTCGGCCTGATCGCCGTCAGCCTCTTCAACGCCGTCGGCATCATCGCCATCGGCGCCGGATCGGCCAGCGGCATCATCGCCATCAGCGGGGGTGACGCGCAGGGCATCATCGCCATCAGCGCCGGCGGTCGGGCGAGCGGCATGCTCATCGGCATCGGCGACGAGGCCCGGGGCGCCCTGGCCGTGGCCTATTCAGGACGAACCGCCAAGGCCTTCGGCAATTGGCCGCCCTGGCCCAAAGAAGAGCCCGCCTCCGAGTAGTCCCGGGCCACCGTTCGGTCCCCTCTCCCTCGATGGGAGCGGGCCGCCCGCTGGCCGTGCGCTAGGGTTGACCGGCACGTTCGGCCAAGAGGTGGCGTAGCGGCGTGGAGCGCTGGGCAGGCTGGCTGCGTGGCCACCTCGGAGTGGCGCTGGGCGTGCTCGGCACGCTGGCGGTGCCGGTGGTCGGCATCATCGTGCTGCGGTTTCTATTCGCCGGTCCGCCGATCGACCTGTCGGCGGTGGTCATTTCGCCAACGGTCAGCGCCCCGGTCGTGCCGCGACCGGCCGTCGCGCCTCCCGAAGGCGCGCCGACGGTGATGCCGTTGGTCACGCCCACGCCCACCCCAACCCCGACGCCGGCGGCGACGCCCACGCCCACGCCCGCGCTGAATCGTCGCGTCAATGCCACCGACGGTCTCAACGTCCGAGTCGAACCCACCGTCCGGGCGGCCGTGATCCGGGTGCTCCTCTACCAAACCGAGGTGCGGCTCACCGGGCGGCAGCGAACCTCGGATGGCCTCATTTGGGTCCAGTTGGAGCCCGACGGCTGGGTGCAGGCGCGCTATCTCGACCCTTAGCGAGTTCGCCGCCGCAATGAAGCGGCTACTCGCGCGCCCCCAGCGCGGCCAGGATCCCGCGCGCCTTGTCCGAGGTCTCGTCGAATTCGAGATCCGGGTCTGAGTCCGCCACGATCCCCGCGCCCACGTCCAGGCTGGCGCGCCCGTTCGCCAGCTGCAGCGTCCGAATAGCCACGCTGGCGGTCAGCGCGCCGTCGAATCCGAGCCGAAACACGCTCCCGCAGTAGACCCCGCGACGCTCGGGCTCCAGCTCGTCGATGATTTCGATGGCGCGCAGTTTCGGCGCGCCGGTCACGGAGCCGCTCGGCGCGCACGCGCGAAGCAGATCAACCGAGGTCGCCCCCTCGGCCAGCTCGCCTCGGATCACGGATACGAGCTGCCATACCGTCGGGTGCGGCTCCGCCGACCACAGGATCGGCGCCCGCACGCTTCCCGGCGTGCACACGCGCCCGAAGTCGTTGCGCATCACATCCACGATCATCACGTTCTCCGCGCGGTCCTTGGCGCTGGCGCGCAACTCGCGGGCCCGGCGCCGGTCCGCCGCCGGGTCCCGGCTCCGAGGTCGGGTTCCCTTGATGGGACGCGCCACCGCCCGCCGGCCGTCGCTGCGGATGAAAAGCTCGGGTGAAGCGCTCACGACGTCGACCGGCCCCGCTCGGATGAGCGCGCCGAATGGCGCCGGGTGCCGCTCTACCAGCTGTCGATATACGTCGAGGCTCGATGCCCGGCACTGAAGCGTCAGACGCCGCGCCAGGTTGACCTGGTAGCAATCACCCGCCGCGATGTAGTCCAGGATTCGTCGCACCCGGTCGCCGTAGGCCGCGCGATCGAGATTCGTGGTGACGACGGACGCGCGCACCTCCCGCGGTCGGGCGGGCGGTGCCGCCAGCCGCGCGCGGGCTTCATCGATCAGTTGCTCCGGATCGCGTCCGAAACGGCCGGTGGCGGTGACGAAGCACTCGCCCGTGCCTTCGTCCCGCGCGATTACCCGGTCGTAGACGCCGGCCCAGAGATAGCCCGCGGGCGCCGGCGCGGGCGGCACGCGCAACCTCTCCAGGGCGAACACCGCGTCATAGGCCAGGAAGCCAATGGCACCGCCGCTGAACGGCGCCGGCCAGTCCGGGTGCCGGTCGTCTGCTCCCAGCAGGGCATCGAGCTCGGCCAAGCCGTCGCCGCCGTCCGCGTCCCACACCAGGCATTGCGCCGGGTCGGCCGCCAGATAGGACCATCGCCCCTTGTCGTCCGGGCCGCCGTCGAGCACCGCCAGGTGCGGCAGGTCGGCGAAATTCGACGCGCATTCCCGCAGCGGAGGGACGGCGCCGACGGCCGCCATCCGCCACGTGGAGGTTTCCGGCGCCCTAGCGGGGCGTGTCGTAGCTAGCAATCAGGTCGTAGAAGGGCTTTCGGACCAGGTATTCGCCGGGTCCCAATCGCTCGGGCCCCGGAGCGGGCACCGCGGTCAGTCGCAGGGCCTCGACGGCTGGCCGCCCGCGTTTGGCCCATTCGTCGATCGACGCGGCCAGGCGCGTGTGGGCGCCGTCGCCGCCGTAGACCACCACGCCCGCCGTGCCCCACCCGTCGCTCGACGTCATGATGCTCGCCAGCGACTCGGATTCGCGGTCCAGCAGCGAAATCCCGCGCACGCGGCCGTCGCCGGCTTCGGTCACGAACGCATCTTCGTTTGTCAGCAGCACGTAGGCCGCCGCTCCCCAGGCAATGGGCACCTCGTCCCGCACCTGGCGCTTCTGGCGAAACACCCGCGTCAGCACGCCGGCGGGAAACTCGTCCGGCGACTCCCACACGAACCGGAGCTTGGGCCGCACCGGCAATCGGAAGGTTGCGCCCGCGGCCGCGGCGGACCCGCGCAGCGACAGGAAGCTGCACGCGCGCATCGACTCGGCGACCAGGCGCGTCCCGTGCTTGCGGAACGCCGGGGTGAGAAACGGCAACCCCTTCACGTTAATGGGACCCACCAGCAAGCCGCCGTCGACCAGTTGCTCGGTCCAGGCGGGCGAGATGACCGGCGTCGCCGCGCTCAGCTCGATCCGGTCGTACGGCGCCCCATCCACCGCGCCGTCGAATCCGTCGCCGGTGTGGACGTTCACGGCCCCGTAGCCGACGCTCCGCAGCGCCTCGCGGGCCCGGCGCGTCAGATCCTCATCGATGTCCACGGTGGTCACCCGGCCGTGCGGTCCCACCAGCTCCGCCAGCAGCGCGGCGTTATAGCCCGTGCCGGTGCCGATCTCCAGCACGCGCATGCCCTCGCCGACCTGCAACTGCTCCAGCATCACCACGATCGCGGACGGCTGGGAGAGGGTGCTCAGCAGCTCGTCGTCCTCATACTTCACCGGCACCACCGTGTCCTGGTAGGAATGTTCCACGCTGGCTTCGGGCACGAAGACGTGCCGCGGCACGGCTCGGAGCGCGGCGATGATGCGGGGATCGCGTAACGTGGCCTCATGCGACAGCTTCTGCACCAGCGCCTCGCGAAGGCGCGCGCTCTCGCGGGTGTCGTGCGCCGGCGCCGCGGGTTCCTCCGCCATGGCGCCCCCCGCGCCGGTCCGTTGGGCATCGCGCATGGGCTCCCCCTGCCGAATCCTAACGCTCACGGCGGTCGACCGGGAATCGACGGTGGGCAACGTTGGATCCGTCATTCCCGCCAACGGAAACCTCGGCGTAACCATCCGTCATTCCGGCGAAGCCTGTCCCCGCGCAGGCGGGGAGCCGGAATCCAGTCCCCGCCTCGCCGACGGATGAACCCCGCGCGCCGCGACGACACCCTCGGGCGGCGGATCGCCGTGCCGTGGCTAATTCGCAAAGTGATCCATCACCCGTGAACCTGCCTGCCGGCAAGCTGCCGCCCGAGCTGCTCCGACAATTCCTGCGCGGCGCGCCCGCCCCGCCGTCCGACGTGGTCCTCGGCGCGGCCATTGGCGAAGACGCCGCGGTGCTGGACCTCGGCGGCGACGAGCTTCTGGTCGCCGCGTCCGACCCGATAACGTTCGGCAGCGCCCAACTCGCCCACGATCTGCTCGCGGTCAATGAGAACGACCTCGTCACCACGGGTGCGCGCCCGCGCTGGCTGGTGACCACGCTGCTGCTGCCGGAAGGCATCGACGCGGACGGCGCCCGTCGGCTCTTGGACGACCTGGCGCAGGCGGCCCGGGCGCACGACGTGGCGCTGGTTGGCGGGCACACGGAGATCACCGTGGGCTTGGATCGCCCGATGGCCATTGGCTGCCTGCTGGGAACAGTGCCGCGCGACGGCGTCGTGCGAACCGCTGGGGCGCGCGTCGGTGACGCGATCATCCTCACCGGCGGGATCGCCATCGAAGGCACGGCCATCCTGGCCGAAGAGCATGCGCCGGCGCTGCAAGCGCGCGGGGTCGGCCCGGAGGTTGTTGCCGCCGCGGCCGACTTGCGCCGTCACCCGGGCATCGCGGTGCGCCGTGCGGCGGAAATCCTGCTGCAAGAACGAGCGGTCGTGCACGCCATGCACGATCCGACCGAAGGCGGCGTGGTCATGGCGTTGCACGAGCTGGCCGAGGCCGCGCAAGTTGGCCTGGCGATCGAACGCGACGCCATTCCCGTCTTCCCCGAATGCCGCATCATCTGCGACGCCCTGGGCCTCGATCCGCTCGGACTCATCGCATCCGGCGCCCTCCTGGCCGCGATTGATCCGGCTTCCGCCGATGGCGCGCTCGCCAGGCTCCGGCGCGCCGGCATCGACGCGGCGCGAATAGGCTGGATCGTGGACCGCGACGCCGGTGCAACATTCACGGTGGATGGCACAACCACCCCCCTGCCCACGTTCGCCCGCGACGAGTTGGCGCACTATCTCGAATCAACGTAGCGCCCCGCGAGCTACGATCAGCCTCGCCCCGCCCCGGCGCCGCACACGCGAGGACCAATGACCCGCCGACCCATCGAGTTGCGCAGCGACACCATGACGC
>DAOUKN010000095.1:0-6618 GCA_034421255.1 Chloroflexota bacterium
GTTATTGCGGCGCAGGGCGTCGATGTGCACGCGCCCAATCACGCCCGTGCCCAGCACGATGGCTCGCGGTCTATCCACGGTCTGACCTCTATTCCGTTGCGGCGGCGCCGATCCAGGCGGACTGCCCGCAATGGTAGGCAATGGGCGCGTGCGTTGGACGGATTTCGGTCATACTTGCAACCACACGCGTCGTGGACGCGGAATTGACTAGGGATCAGGGGGCGATGCAATGAGACTCGGCCTTTCGCAGGCGGCCTACCGCTGGGTGTCCTACCCGGGGCTGCGCATCGACCAGCCGGAGTACGGCTTTCGCGGCTTGGAGTATCCCTACGGCACCACCACCGAGCCGCCGGCGGAGCTCGAAGGCGCGCTGGAGTGGTGGATCGATCGCTGCAACGAATGGGGCTTCGACAACCTCTACACGGCGGCGTCGCTGTTGGATGGCAAGGAGGCGGCCGCCGCCAATGGTCGTCTGCTGGCCGAAAACGGCATCGAGTGGGTCGGCTCCGTCAACGGCGCGTGGGCCGTCGATCGCGACGAGTGGTCGCCGGTGCACGAGCGCGCCGCCATGCACCTGGAGTGGATGCAGGCCGGCGGCGTGCGAACCAGCGCCATGGTGAACGCCGACCCGCCGGGACCTCCCGGTCAGCCCATGCCCAACGGGGGGCTGCGGTTCGGGCACTTCAGCACCGAGACGCCAATCGGCGTGCAGATCGACCGCATGATCGACAACCTGTCGAAACTGGTGGTCGACGCGGAGAAGTGCGGCATCGTCCTCGCTTTCGAAAACCACATGGACTACCGCATCAGCGAGATCGTGCAGGTGGTGGAGGGCGTCGCGTCGCCGTGGCTGCGGATCAACTACGACTTCGCCAATAGCTACTCGGTGGTGGAGGACCAGGTGGACGCCGCCCATATGGCCGCGCCCTACACGGTGATGACGCACCTCAAGGACATGCGGGTGCAGTCCATCACGACGACCGGCGAGCCGCGCTTCTTCCATGCGCCGATTGGCTACGGCAGCGTGGAGATCGCCGAGATCATGGAGATCCTGCAGCAAAACGTGCCGGACCCCGACTACCTGCCGCATTGCATCGAGACCTGCTGTCTGCCGCAGTATGACCCGCAGCTATGGATGAAGCTGAGCGTCGATTGGCTGGAGGCCAACTGCGCGCAGTACTTCCCCAAGCGATTTGCCGGCGCCGCCTAGCAGAGTGGCTGGCGCCCTACGATGAGCCGACGGTTTCGCGTGGTATCCGCCGGCGCGGGCCTGCCGCACCGGGACCGCGAGGTCGAGGCGCTTCGCGACATCGCCGACCTGGAGTTCCTGGGCTATCCGTCGCGCGATGAGCTGAAGGCGGCGGTGGCCGACGCGGATGTATTCCTCACCGAATTGACTCCGGTCGATGGGGAGGTGCTCGATCACGCGCCCAAGCTGCGCGGCGTCGTCGTGTACGGCGTGGGCACGGAGAAAGTCGACCTGAACGCGGCGCGGGAGCGCGGCGTGGTGGTGGCGCATACGCCCGATGCCTTCACGTCGGAGGTGGCCGAGCACGCCATCGCCCTGCTGCTGGCGCTGGCGCGCTGCGTGACCGCATCGGATGTCGACGTGCGCGAGCGGCACAAGTGGCGGACCTACGACGACACGTTCCAGCCACGGCGCCTGCGCGGCTCCACGCTCGGCGTGCTGGGCTACGGGCGCATCGGCCGCGCCACGGCGGCGCTGGCCGCCGGATTCGGCATGCGGCTGGTGGTCTTCGATCCCTTTCTTCCGGCGGACCGGCTCACGCCGCCGGCCGGAGCGGAGATGCGCGTGGCGACCGACCTCGATGATCTGCTGGAATCGGTGGATGCGCTCACGGTTCACGTACCGCTCACCGACGACACCCGGGGAATGCTCGGCGCGCCGCAATTCGCTTGCATGCCGCGCGGCGCGCTGCTGATCAACGTGTCGCGGGGCGGAATCATCGATCACGGCGCGCTGCGGAATGCGCTAGCCTCTGGCGCCCTGGGCGGGGCCGGTCTTGACGTGTTCGAGACCGAGCCGCCCAACTTCGACCATCCACTGCTTCGCGAGTCAAATCTCATCGTCACGCCCCACATCGCCTGGAAGTCGGAAAGCGCGGCCCTGGAGTGCGAACTTGCGGCCGTGGCCGAGGTGCGTCGTATCCTGCTCGGCGACGAGCCCCATCATCGGGTGATCTGAGGCAGGCGCGCATTGGCGATTCGCATCGGTATCGACACGGGCGGGACTTTCACCGACCTCGTGGCCCTCGATGAGGAATCGGGGGAGGCGCAGGTCGTCAAGCGTCCGTCAACGCCCGACGCTCCCAGCGACGCGATATTCGAAGCGCTGGCGCACAGCGGCATTCCCGCCGCCGACGTGGGCTACTTCGTGCTCGGCACCACGGTTGGCGTCAATGCGTTGCTCCAACGCAAGGGCGCCCGGGTGCTGTACGTGACCACCTCGGGGTTCGAGGATGTGCCGTTCCTGCAGCGGGTGGATCGCAAGTTCCACTACGACCTGGACTGGGAGCGACCGGAGCCCCTGGTGGCACGCCGCGACTGTGTGGGCGTGGCGGAGCGGCTCGACTACATGGGCGAGGTGGTGGATCCGCTGACGCCGGAGGCCCTCGGCAGCCTCGGCGACATGCTGCGCGCCCGGCTGGACGAAGGCACGAACGGCGCCGTGGCGGTGGCGGTCAATTGCCTGTTCTCGTACGTCAAGCCCGACCATGAGCGCGCGATCCGCGAGTACCTGGCCGGCGAGTTCCCCGAGCTGTCGATTTCGCTGTCGCACGAGGTCGCGCCGATCTGGCGGGAGTACGACCGCGCGAGCACGACGATTGCCGACGCCTATATCAGGCCGCTCCTCCAGGGATTCATCCACGCGCTGGACCAAGGGCTCGCGGCTTGGGGAAATACCCGCTCGTGGGCGGTGATGAAGTCCAACGGCGGCCAGATGCTGGCCGAGTCGGCGGCGGACCGGCCGGCACAGACGGTGCTGTCCGGCCTGCCGGGCGGAATCATCGCGGCCAAGTACTACGCCGAATCGCTCAACGACGACAACATCATCAGCTTCGACATGGGCGGCACCAGCACGGACGTCGGCGTTGTCGACGACGGCGCCATTGGCTACACCACGGCCTGGGAGATCGAGTTCGGCCTGCCGGTGGCGGCACCGTTCATCGAGATGACGACCATGGGCGCCGGCGGCGGATCGATTGCCTGGGTCAACCGCGGCGGATTGCTCCAGGCCGGACCGCAGAGCGCCGGCGCCGTGCCGGGGCCGGTGTGCTACGCGCAGGGCGGCACGGAGCCGACGGTCACCGACGCCAACGTGGTGCTGGGTCGGCTCAATCCCGAGAACTTCCTGGGCGGCGAGGTGCGGCTGGACGCCGACCTTGCCCACCGCGCCCTATCCGACCTTGGCGGCACGCTCGGCCTCGGGCCCGAGGCCACGGCTCAAGCCGTCTTGGATATTGCCGTCGAGAACATCGCCGAGGCCATGCGCCTGCTCACCGTGCGGCGCGGTCTGGACCCGCGGCAGTTCAGCCTGGTGGCCTTTGGCGGCGCCGGCCCGCTGCACGCGGCGGCCATCGCCAAGGTGATCGGCGCGCGGCGGGTGCTGATTCCGCCGCATCCAGGGCTCTGCTCCGCCTTCGGCACGTTGCTCGCCGACATGCGCGTGGACAAGACCTGGACGCACATCCTGCGGTCGGATCGATTGGACGCGCCGTCCATCGATGCGCGGCTCAACGAGCTGGTGTCGGAGGCCACGGCCGACTTGCAGCATGAAGGTTTCGACGGCACCGCACAGGTCCAGCGGTCGGTGAACATGCGCTACCTCGGCCAGAACTACGAGGAAGAGATCCCGATCCCGGGCGGCGAAGTTTCCGCTGAATCGCTGGCCCAGCTTCTCGCGGCGTTCGAGACGCACTACGAGGCGACCTACGGCTACCGCATCCCCGACGAGATCATCGAGCTGGTGCAGTTCAACGTCACGGTGTTCGGCGACACCGCCAAGCCGTCGTTGCCGGAGTTGCCGGAGGGCCCGCCCGCGGAACCGGCGGGAACGCGCCGGGTCTGGTTCTCGTCCGAGGGCTCGGTTGACTGCCCCGTCTATGCCCGCGAGGACCTTTCGCCCGCCGATCGCATCGCTGGGCCGGCCATCATCGAAGAGCTCGACTCAACGACCGTCGTCCACCCCGGTCAGCTTCTGACCGTCAGCCCGCACGGCACGGCCGTGCTCGAATGGACCGAGGCGTCCGCATGAGCGCGCCAGGTGCCCGGAGTCGCCACCGATGACAACGTCCAGCGCCCCATCCAGCGTCGACCTCGTCACGCTCAACGTGGTCTACAACCGCCTGGTCGGCATCTGCCGCGAGATGGGCACCACAATGATGCGCACGGCCTACTCGCCGATCTTCAGCGAGAGCCGTGACTTTTCCTGCGTGCTGTTCGACCGACACGGGCGCATGCTCGCGCAAACCGAGTTCTGCCCCGCGCAGGTGGGCGCGATCCGCTTCGTGGTCAAGTGGCTCATCGCCGAGATCGGCGAGGAGAACGTGCGCGAGGGCGACATCATCGTGCACAACGACCCCTACCGGGGCGGCGTCCACATGCCGGAGCACGTGGTCATCAAGCCCGTCTTCTACGACGGCGAGATATTTGGCTACGTGTCGAACATCGCGCACCTAGTGGAGATTGGCGGTCTGGCCGTCGGCGGGTTCGCGGCCACCGCCACCGAGATCTACCAGGAGGGCCTGCGTCTGCCGCCGGTGTGGCTGATGCGCGGCGGCGAATACAACGAAGACGTGTGGCGCATCATGATGTCCAACCACCGCGCGCCGCGATACACCTGGGGCGACCTGCACGCCATGATGGCGTCGCTGAACGTGGCGGAGCAGCGCACCCACGAGCTGCTGGATGCCTACGGCGTCGAGCGCATCACCCAGGTCAGCGACGAGCTGCTCGACTACGCCGAGCGGTGGATGCGTGACGAGATTCGCGCCATCCCGGACGGCGAATACACCTTCGAGGGCCACATGGAGGACGCCCGCGAGGTGCCCTTGCACGACTGGATTCGGCTGCGGCTGGTCGTGTCCGACGGGAGCCTGGTGGCCGATTTCAGCGAGAGCGATCCGCAGGCGGACCACGTGCTGAACTGCACCTACGGCGTGACGGCCTCGGGCACTTACAACGCCGTGTTCCACTTTGCCGACAACAACGTGCCCCACAACGACGGCGCCTACCGGCCCATCACGGTGATCGCCCCGCCGGGCACGATCACCAACGTCGTCCATCCCGGGCCGTGCGTGGGCGGCAACACGGAGACGCATCCGCGGGTGTGGGGCATCGTCATCGGCGCCCTATCCAAGGCCGTGCCCGACCGGGTCTCGGCGGACACCGGCGGCACCTCCTGCAACTTCCTCTTCGGCGGCACGCACCCGGACACCGATCGGTACTACGTGCACTACCACTTCGACGGGGTGGGCTGGGGCGGCCGCGCCAATGCGGACGGCAACAGCAACCAGGTGATCCCCAACGGCAACTGCCCGTCGACGCCGGTGGAGATTTTCGAGACGCGATACCCGTTCCTCGAGCGGTCCTACCGTCTGCGGCAGGACTCGGGCGGCGCCGGCGCGCAGCGGGGCGGGCTGGGATCGGAGCGAATTCTCGAGGTGCGGGCGCCCGAGATCACCGTGTCGGCGCTATTTGACCGCATGGTGTCGGGCGCCTGGGGCCTGTTTGGCGGCGAGGACGGGCAGCGATCCGCACTGCTCGTCAAGCGCGCCGGCCACGACACGTTCGTGACGTTCCGCGAGGAATACGGCACGCCCAGCAACTCGCGCGTGGCCAACATTGTGCTGAAACTGGGCGATCAGGTTATGCTCGCGAGTCCCGGCGGGGGAGGCTACGGCGATCCGCTGGCCCGCGCCCCGGAAGCCGTGCGCCGCGACGTGATGGAGGGATTCGTGTCCGAGACGGCCGCGCGCGACATTTACGGCGTGGCGCTGCAGCGACTCAACGGTACCCTGGCCATCGACGCCGACGAGACGGCGAGGCTCCGCGCCGACGCGCCGTCTCTCGCAGCGCCGACCGTCACCGACGAGACGCGCGCGCCAGTTGCCGCCGTGGCACGCGCCGAGACCGGGGGACACTGGGAGCAGCACAAGGGCGATTGGTGGGAAACTGACGTGACGAACTGTCGGCTTTGCGGCCAGGTGATCCCGCGCGACGTGTGGGTGAGCGCCGGCGGGATGCGCTTCTGCTCCGTGGACTGCGATGATCGGTATCACGACTACTGGCTGCCGAGGCACGCGGACCACGTGATTGAGCAGGCGACATGAGCGATAACGGCCAATTGCTCGAGGTTCGGGATCTCGCCGTCCAATTCAAGACGGACGAGGGCATCGTTCGCGCCGTCAATGGGATTGCCTACGAGCTTTCGGCGGGCGGGTCCCTGGGCATCGTGGGAGAGTCCGGCAGCGGCAAGAGCGTGAGCTCGCTGGCCCTGCTGCGGCTGATTCCGCAGCCCGCCGGTCAGATCACCGGCGGCGAGGTGATGTTCGGCGACACCAACGTGATGGACGTCGATCCCGAGGAAATCATTGA
>DAOUKN010000096.1:0-6394 GCA_034421255.1 Chloroflexota bacterium
GTGGTGCGTGCCGTCGAGCGCGGCGAGCTGGAGGCCGGCTTGATCCTCCCGCCCGACTACGACACTGCCATTCGCGCCGGCGACGCCGTGGAGATCGACTTCATCGCCCGGCCCGGACAGGCCTCGCTGAGCCTCCGTCGCACCGTCGACACGCTGCTCGCCGACCAGATGATGCTGCCGCGCATCGCGGCGTTCGCCGCCGCCGAGCGCGCGGCGCCCTTCGACCAGGCTCTAGCCCGAGCAGCGACGGTCACCGCTGATACCGACGGGGTGCAGGTCACATCTACGGTTGCCGGAGATTCCGGCATCTCCCGCCGCAATTGGGGGCAATTCGACCTCGGCGCTCAGCAGCAGCTGATGCTGTTCATGTTCCTCACCTCGCTCGCCGGTTCGGCCGCGCTGGTCCAGACGCGGCGGCTGGGCATCGCCCGCCGCATGTTCGCCACCCCCACAACCGTGCGCACCATCCTGCTCGGCGAGGGCCTGGGGCGATTCGGCGTCGCGCTGGTGCAGGGCGTCTACATCATGCTGGGCACGATGGTGGTATTCGGCGTGCGCTGGGGCGATCCGATCGGCGCCATCATGATCGTGCTCGCATTCGGCCTGGTCGGCAGCGGGGCCGCCATGCTCATGGGCGCGCTCTTCAGCAACGACCAGCAAGCAGCGCCGGTGGGCGTGTTCCTGGGACTCGGCGCGGCGGCTCTCGGCGGCTGCATGCTGCCGCTCTATGTGATGGAGCTGTTCGCCCCGGCCGTCTGGACGGTGGCGCACGCGATGCCACACGCCTGGGCGCTGGAAGCGTTCGAGGTCCTGGCGCTCCGCGATGGCGGCGTGGGCGACGTGCTGCCATTCCTCGGCATCCTGCTCGGGTACGCCGCGGCCTTCTATGTGCTCGCCATCTGGCGGCTGCGGGCGGTCCTCACGCGCTAGGCGCCGACTTCGGCGCGACTACCGCCCGATGCTTCGCAGGTACTCGCGCGAGATGCGCGCCCGTTCGCGCGGCGGCTGGTCCACGAGGCGCCCGCCGTGGCACACCACCCAGCCGTCGTACTGGATGTCGTCGAGGGTGTCGAAGATCTCTGGAATGCTGGGAAACAGGTCGCCCGCCCCAACATTCACATAGCGCCAACCGCTGTAGTCCTGCAGGTGGACGTAGGCCAGCCGCTCGCCGAATTCCCGCAGGCACTCGCACGCGTCCCAGCCGATCAGCTGTGCGTGCGAAACGTCGATGCATAACTCGAGGTCGGGCGCCGCGTCTAGGACCTGCCGAATCTCCGGTTCGGTCTGGACCAGCTGGCCCGTGTGGAAGTGGAACACGACGGTCGTGCCCTGATCGACGCCAAACTTCCGCAGCGCCTCCGCGGCCGCGGCGAAGCGGTCGACTTCATCTGCCGAAGGCGGACGATTCTCGGGACGGTCCGGCGCCATGATCACGAAGGCGTTCGCGCCGACGTCCGCCGCAAACTCGATCCGCCGGCAGTTGATCTCAAAGACCACCGGGTCGACGGCAAAATTCCAGCCCTGCCCGCACACGCCCGCCACCGGCAGGCCGGCTTCCCGGGACATCTCGGTCACGCGCGCGGCAGAACCGAGCCAATCGAGCGACTGCCGCACCTCCCAGCCGTCCCAGCCGGTCTGCTCGATCTCGCCGAGCATGCGCGCCAGGTCCGGCGTGGGTCCCCACTCCAGCGTGTTGTAGGCGAGTTTCACGACAACCTCGGCCGCCGCGGCTTGCTAGGCATTCAGGATGAGCTGCACGGTCACGTCGGTGAGGCGCCGTAGCTCGTCGTGCGGCATCGACTCGGCGACCGAGTGCACGTCGAGGTACCCGACCGACAGGATCGCGGTCGCAATGCCCTTTTCGTTGAAGTTCTGCGCGTCGCTGCCGCCGTAGGTCGAGATGTGGCGGGGCGCGAGGCCGGCGGCGGCGATGGCGGTGTCGGCGAGCTGAATGGCCGGGTGGTCGTCGCCGAAGCTCGTGGCCTTGAACCGGCCCCGCTGGATGTAGTCCACGCGACCGCCGAGATCCGACGCGGCGTCCTCGCAGGCCTTGCGCATGGCCGCCATCTGCCGTTCGAGCGCGTCCTGATCGAGACTCCGCGCCTGCCCGACGAGCTTGCACTCCGGCGGCACGATGTTGGCCGCCTGGCCGCCCGACACAATGCCGACGTTGGCAACCGTCACGTCATCGACCTGGCCGAGCGGCATGTTGTCCACGGCTCGCGCCTGCATGGCGATGGCGTTGATCCCGTCCCCGGCGGCGATGCCCGCGTGCGCAGCCCTGCCGTGAAAGACCGCCTCGAAACCGAATGACCCAGCTTGGTGGGTGACGAGATCGCCAACGGGACCGCCGGCATCGAGCACGAAAGCCACGCGCGCCTCGATGTCATTTGGGTCAAAAGCGTCGGCGCCAAACTGGCCTACGTCCTCGCCGACGGTGAGGACAACCTCGATCGGCCCGTGGTCCGCACCCGCGTCGTGGACCGCCAACACGGCCTCGACGATTGCGGCCACGCCGGCCTTGTCGTCGGCTCCGAGCACGCTCGACCCGTCGGAGTAGACGGCATCCTCTTTGACCACCGGGCGCATGTCGGGCGTGGGCTGCACCGTGTCCATGTGGGCATTGAGCATGATGGGTGCGGACTGCTTGCCCTTGGCCGGCCACTTGCCGATGAGGTTGCCGATCTCGTCCTGGGTGCAAACGACCCCGACGTCCTCCAGCATCGGCTGCAGGATCGCCACCACCCGGTTTTCGTTGCCCCAGTAGCTGTCGACGCTGAGGATGTCGACGAAGATCTTGAGTAGGCGATCAGGGTCGATGGCGACCGGGGCGGTTGGCATTGTCATCGTGAGAGACGTCTCCCAACGAGTGGGCGCAACGTGGCGTGGCGCGGTCTGGCTGCGAACAGGCTACAGCGTGGGAAGCGTACGGGTATCGGCCGCGGACGTCGCAGGCAGCGGTGGAAGGCAGGCACACTCCGGGCGGCGGTCGAGGGTTCGATAGCGTCCGGCCGGTTGATGCCGCTGCCAATTGGCACCATAATGGCCGATATTGATCTAAATTGATCTAAATAGATTGATGAGGGGTACGCGTGCGTGAATCCGTGACGCAGACCATGGCGGCGTCCGAGGCGAAGCGCAATTGGAGCAAGATCATTAACGAGGCCTTCAGTGGCCAAGCGCGCTTCGTCGTGCAGAAGCACGGGATCCCCGTCGCCGGCATTGTGTCGGCTGACGATGTAGAGCGCTTGGCCGAGCTTGATGCACAGCGGGCCCGAGACTTTGAGATTCTCGACCGCGTCGGACAAGTGTTCCGCGATCAGTCGCCTGAGGACATCGAGGCGGCGGTCGCCAATGCGCTGGCCGAGGTCAGAGCCGAGAACCGGCGCCGCGACGGTCGCCGAGCGACTCCTGGGTGATCCGAGTCGTCGCCGACACCAACGTCATCGCTTCGGGATTGGCCGGGTACGCCAACCACGAGAGCCCCTCGTCACGGATCCTGCAGGCTTGGCGCCATGGCAAGCTTGACCTGGTGACGTCCGCCCCGCTCCTGGCCGAGCTGGCCCGCACGCTTGCCAAGCCATACTTCGCTCGCCGGCTGTCGCGAGACCAAGTGAATCAAGCTCTTGATCTCGTACGACGCCGGTCGCGGTTCGTGCACGACCTCGAGCACGTGCACGGCATCGCCACAACTCCCGAGGACGACCTGATACTTGCGACGGCCGTTTCCGGCAAGGCAACACACCTCATCACCGGCGATCGCCAATTGCGGAATGTGAGCGACTATCGAGGCGTCGTGGTCCTGCTGCCTCGTGAGTTTCTCAATTGGCTCGAAGCGGACACGCGAGTATGAGGAATGCGGCACCGGTCCGGGCCCCGTGCTCGCGCTTGAGTGGATGCATCGACGGCCGGATTCCGAAACGCCCGTGACACAGAATCGTTGCGCCAGAGCCCGCGCAATCGGAAACCCAGTTCCGCAGCCTACGTCGAGCACCGCATCGCCGTCGTCCAATCGGTCCAGTAGTGGGTGCAGCTAAATGACGGGATCAGTTGCCCGAGACACCCCGTACTCCTCCGCGCAAGCGTCGTAGCCGCGCCTCACGATGACTCGACTGTCAACCACTAAATCATTCGCGAGGGTCACACTCACAGCCCGAACCCAGGCGTGGCCGATCGCACGGCGCATGCATTGACCGCAGCCCGAATCACGGAATCGCGCTCACGCGCGATGCCCCGCATGACGTGCGGCGAGGATCTCGGCTCGTGACATTCCGATTGGCTGCCATTGCGCGCGCGCCTGCATGAAGCGATCCATCGCTTCCGCCCAGCAGGCGCGTTGCCCATTCGGCACCGGAACGAGATGGGCAACCGCTGTGCCATGACGTGTGATCGCGATGGTTTCACCGCCTTCAACCTGCCGCAGAAGCTCGGCCAGACGTGCTTTGGCTTCGGTGACTCGCACCTCATACATCGGAAGCTGCCCAATCGCTACCTGTGACCGGCAGCACACTAGCAATTCCGCCGGGTCATCCCGAGCGCCACATTGTCGTCAAGCCTTGCGGCGTGGTCGACGATGCGGCGACTTCGATGCCATCGTGCTATCAAGGCGGACCGATGCGGAGCGAGGCGCAGAGATGAAGATCGTCGTCATGCGCAACCTGATCGACGGGCTCAGGCGCCGTCTGCGCCCCCGGGTCTCTCGGCCCGGCAGGCTCAAGGAGCTCGCGTTGCAGGGCGTCTTACAGGCGTCGCCGGACAGTGCGTCGGTGCCGAGCACGAATCTCGCCCAGCCATTCGGGCACGATTCGCGCCGCTTGGTGGCGTCGAGGTCGAATTGCCGCCCCGCGAGCCGATGGGCCCGCCGCCCAGTTTCGAGT
Organism: Chloroflexota bacterium; assembly: GCA_034421255.1. Classification (GTDB taxonomy): domain Bacteria; phylum Chloroflexota; class UBA11872; order UBA11872; family UBA11872; genus JAJECS01. Next base: position 4,878 of record DAOUKN010000096.1, read on the forward strand.
GAGTCGGTGGCCACCACGCAAGACATCGGCCCCTTTTCGAACACTGCGGTGCCGACGTGATCGATCCCTGGGCCGCACAACGCTGACCGGCGCCAACCATGTATGACGTCGTAGTCGTCGGCGCGGGCGTGATGGGCAGCGCGACGGCGTATTGGCTCAGCCGGGCGGGCAAGCGCGTGGCGTTGCTCGAGACGTACAGCCCCGGCCACGTGCGGGCGTCATCCGCCGACGAGTCGCGCATGGTTCGCTACCAATACCGCGGGCAGACGCTCTATACAGAGATGGTCGCCGCGGCGGTCGAGCTTTGGAAGGAGTTCGACTGCCGCATGGGAACCAGCTTCTATCGCGAGCAGGGCGCCCTCGCCTTGCAGGCCCGGCCCGACACTCCGCCGTTCATGGAGGGCTACGAGGGTCTGCTCGATCTCGGCTACGAGCCGCAGTGGTTGGACTCGGGCGAGGTGCGGCAGCGGTATCCCCAGTTCGCGAACGTCGACTCCGGGTACCTGCTGGAGAGTCTCGGCGGCTATGTCGCCGCGAGGCCCGCGACCCAGGCGCTCGCCGAAGCGGCCGCGGAGCTCGGCGCCGACGTGCAGACCGGCGCCGAGGTCACGGAGTTGCACGAGTCAGGGGGGCGCATCGCGCGCGCAATCACGCGAGATGGGCGCGCGTTCGAGGCCGATGTCTTCGTGATTGCCGCCGGACCCTGGACCCCGAAGCTGCTACCCGACTTGTCGATCCCCATTCGCTCCACGGCCGAACGGCTCCACTACCTCACGCCCCCGGACCGCGACGCCTATTCGTACCCGCGACTGCCGCCGTTCTTCGTGATGGACACGAGTTTCTACGGGTTCCCGGTGCATTGGCGCGGCTGCGTGAAGGTGGCGGACGACACCATCGGCGCGCCGTTCGATCCCGACCGCGAGCGCGAGCACAACGACCCGGAAGCGCTGGCGAAGCTGCGGGACTTCCTGCGCCGCCACATGCCGGAACTCGCCGAGGCCGAGGTGGTCTACAGCAAGACCTGCACCTATTCAATGACGCCCGACACCGACTTTGTGATCGACTATCTGCCGGATCGAGAGAACGCCGTCGTGGCGGCTGGTTTCTCAGGGCACGGATTCAAGTTCGGCATCCTGATCGGTCAGATTCTGGCGGACCTGGCGATGCGCGGCGCGACCCGCTGGAACCTGACCCGCTTTCGCCTCGACCGCGAACCGGTAGCCATGGACGGGCACTGGTAGCGCCACGGCGTCTCACCGGCGCTCAATCGTCGCGCCAGACCTTGCCGAACAGCCGCAGCCAGTTCCCGCCCAGGATCTTGCGCGCCGCGTCCTCGCTGTAGCCGCGCCGCAGCAGGCCCTCGGCCACGTTGACAAACTCCAGTGGGTTGGCGAAGCCCTGCAGCAGGCGGAATGGCTGGGGCACGTCGCCCGACGAGAGGAATGGCTCGCGGCCATGCGACGCCCCAATCCAGTCAAACCACTCAAGCGACCGGCCCATGCAGAAATCCGTGCCGA
>DAOUKN010000097.1:0-17478 GCA_034421255.1 Chloroflexota bacterium
CTGCTGGTCAAGACGGCGGTGTTTGGCGGTGACCCCAACTGGGGACGCGTCGTCTGCGCGCTCGGAAACAGCGGCGCCCAGTTCGATCCCGAGGCGTTGGACATCTGGATCGGCGACACCTGCACCGTCCAGGGCGGGCGCATCCAGGACTACCACGAGCCGGATGTTGCGGCGCACCTGCGCCAAACCGAATGTCGGATCGCGGCCGATCTGCACGCGGGACCGGCCAGCGCCACGGCCTGGACCGGCGACCTCTCGCACGAGTACGTCACCATCAACGCGGAGTACATGACTTAGCTCGTGGCCGCATCGCCGGACACAGGTATCGACGGCTTCCGGGGACGCTACGTCGTGCTCAAGGTCGGCGGGACGGCGGACGTTGCGCGTGGGCGGATCGGCGCCGACGTGCGGGACCTGGTAGGGGCCGGCGCCCGAGTCGCCATAGCCCATGGCGGCGGCGACGCGCTCAGCGACTATCTGGCGCAGCGCGGCGAAACGCCGACCTGGATCGACGGCTTGCGGGTCACGTCCGCGGCCACCCGCGACGCCGCCGTGACGGTCTTTCGCGGCATGGTGGCTTCGGCGCTGATCGGGGAACTCGTCGCCAACGGCGTCTCAGCGGTCGGCATCGCCGGCAATGACGGCGGCGTGGTGCGCGTCGAGCAGCAGTCGCCGGCGCTGGGGTTCGTGGGCCGAGTGCGCGAGGTGCGGCGCGGGTTGCTGGACGACCTCACCGCGAGCGGACACGTGCCGACGATCGCCCCGCTGGGGTTGGGACCGGACGGCCAGCTCTACAACGTGAACGGTGACGAGATCGCCGGGGCCGTGGCGCGCGCCGTACGGGCAACTGCCCTGCTGTTCCTAACCGACGTGCCGGCGGTGCTCGATGCCGACGGCGAATCGATCCGCGATCTGCCGGCCGGACGCGCCACTCAACTGATCGCCGACGGGGTGATCCGCGACGGCATGGTGCCCAAGGTCCGGGCGGCGATCGATCTGTTGGACGCCGTGGCTTCCGTTTGGATCACCGACGGCCGGCAACCGCATGCCATACGGCAGACGCTGGTGGACGGTGCCGTGGGCACGCGCATCGTTGGCTGACACAAATCCATTGAGGAACCACTCGCATTAGAGCAGGGCCATCGCCATCAGGCGCCCCAATCCGTTCTATTGCCCCTTCGACATGCTCAGGGCGAACGGATTGGGGCGCGGCCTGTGGAATCATTTAGAGCTTTCTGAGATAGCCATATAATCCCTGCCAACCCGCACGGCTCGAGTTCATCCATGACCCAATCAGCGACGGACTGGCAGGCACGCGAAGCTCAGGTCTATCACCAGACGTTTGCCCGCGCTCCGGTCACCCTGGTTCGGGGCAGCGGCATGCGGGTGTGGGATGACGCCGGCCGCGAGTATTTGGACTTCGCCGCGGGCATCGCGGTGAACGCGCTCGGCCACGCGAATCCCGATATCGCCGATGCCGTGGCGGAGCAGGCGCGCACGCTGGTGCAGGTGTCCAATCTCTTCTACACCACGCCCCAGGTCGAGCTGGGCGAGCGGCTGACCGGCCACTCGGCGCTCGATCGGGTGTTCTTCGTCAACAGCGGCGGCGAGGCCACCGAGACCTGCGTCAAGATCGCGCGCAAGTGGGGCCGGCTCAATCGCGACGGCGCAACGGGTGTCATCACGACGCTGCGCGGCTTTCACGGGCGCTCGCTGGCCATGACCGCCGCCACCGGCACGCCGGCCTATCACGAGCCGTTCGAGCCGATGCCGGCCGGATTCACCCACGTTCCCTACAACGACCTGGACGCGGTGCGCGACGCCATCGACGACTCCACCGCCGCGGTGATGCTGGAGCTCATCCAGGCCGAGGGCGGCGTGTGGGTGGCGGACGCGGACTACGTGACCGGACTTCGCAAGCTATGCGACGAGCACGGCATCCTGCTGATTCTGGACGAGGTGCAGACCGGCATCGGACGCACCGGCAAGCTGTTCGCCTATGAGCACTTTGGCGTCACACCCGACCTGATGGCGCTGGCCAAGGGACTGGGCGGCGGACTGCCCATCGGCGCGGCGCTCAGCACCGAGCGATGCAGCGTGCTGCGGCCGGGCGACCACGGGTCAACGTTCAGCGGCAATCCCCTGGTGTGCGCCGGCGCCCGCGTGGTTTTCGATCATGTCACCGCCCCAGGATTCCTCGAAGACGTGGCCCGCAAGGGCGACCATGCCGCCGCCGAGTTGCGGCGGTTGGGCCGCGAGACCGGCGAGATCACCGACGTGCGCGGGCTGGGACTGCTGGTGGGATTTGACCTCACGGGTCCCGAGCGCGCCGATCACGTGATCGCCTACGCGCGCGATCACGGCGTGCTGCTAATCAAGGCTGCCGCGGCGACGATTCGCCTGGTGCCGGCGTTGACCATCAGCGACGCCGAGTTGGACACGGGCCTTGAAGTCATTGGCGCGGCGCTGCGCGCCTAGCTGTGATGCCTGCGAACCCAGTCTTCAATTGCGCGCCTGTGGCAAGGCCAGGTCCGTTCGTGGTGAGCCAGTCGAACCACGTCCCGTCGGTGGGCTCCGGGAATGCCCTTCGACAGGCTCAGGGCGAACGAATCTGTAGCCAGCTCCGGCGCACGGGCTGAGCTCGCCGGTATGTGGGGCGGGCGCTTCGAGTCGGAGCCCGCCGACGCGGCGCGAGCCTTCACCCGCTCGTTTCCGTGGGACCGGCGGCTCTATCGCGAAGATATCGTCGCCAGCCGCGCGCACGCCGCCATGCTCGGTGCGCGGGGCATCATCGATGCGTCCGACGCCGACGCGCTGACCGCCGGGCTCGATCGGCTGCTTGACGAGCTTGACGACTCGGGCGGTCCCGACGACGCCGGCGACGAGGACATCCACAGCTACGTCGAGCGGGTCCTCATCGACCGGCTCGGCGATGCCGGTCGCCGTCTGCACACCGCGCGCAGCCGCAACGACCAGGTCGCCACCGACATGCGGCTCTACGTGAAGGGCTTGACGCTTCGGATCGGGCGAGCGCTGACGGACCTGATGGCCGTACTCGTAGACCGCGCCGAGCCCGACACGGTCGCGCCGGGATTCACCCACCTTCAGTCCGGGCAGCCCGTGACCCTGGGTCACTATCTGCTGGCGATTCAGGAGATGCTGAGCCGCGACCTCGACGGCTGCTACCAGGTCTTCGCCCTGGCCGATGTCTGCCCGCTCGGGAGCGGGGCGCTGGCCGGCGTGCCCTATGACATCGATCGCGAGCACGCGGCTCACGCCCTGCATTTCAGCCGGATTTCCCGCAACAGCATGGACGCGGTGGCCGACCGCGACTACCTCATGGCCCTGCTCAATCTCGGCGTGGGCATCCTGCTGCACTTGTCGCGGTGGGCCGAGGACCTGGTGATATGGGCCTCGCCGGGATACGCCATGGTCGACTTCGACGACGCCTACGCCACCGGCAGCAGCATCATGCCGCAGAAGAAAAACCCGGATATCGCCGAACTGGTCCGCGGGCGGACGGGCACGGCCCTCGGCATCACGACGGGCATGGCCGCCACCGTCAAGGGCGTGCCGCTCACGTATGGGCTGGACCTCCAGGAGGACAAGCAGGCCTTGTTCCGCATGGAGGACGTGGTGCTTCCCACGCTGGAGATCATGCGCGACGCCTTCAAGACGCTGCGCTTCGAATACGAGCGCATGGCGCAATTGGCGACGGCGGGACACGCGACGGCGACCGAAATCGCGGATTACCTCGTTGAGCAGGGCGCGCCGTTTCGCGAGGCCCACGAGATTGCAGGCCGCGTCGTCGCGGCGGCGATCGCCGCCGGCGTCGAGTTGCACGAAGTCACCGATGATGAGCTATGCGCCATTGATGCGCGTCTTGGCCCCGAGCTCCGGGCGCGGCTGACGGCGGAAAGCTCGGTCGCGCGGCGCGACGTGCCGGGCGGCACGGCGCCGCGCCGGGTCAGGCTCGCCGTCGCCGACGCGCAGGGGCGCATCGAGCTGGAGCGCGGACGCCTGCGCGAGTTGGCCGCCAGCGGGCTGCCCGCCGCGTTGGCGCCCTGGGAATAGGCCGGGTCGCGCAATGATTCTCGCTGCTACCCTTGCCTGCCTATCGCGAGTGGGAGCCGGCTAGTGGCCACTGTGGTCTGTAAGTTCGGCGGAACGTCCGTGGCGACGCGTGAGCGCATCGCCGCGGTGGCCGAGCGCGTGGCCGACGCCGCGGCGGGAGGGGACCGTCTGGCCGTCGTGGTCTCGGCTCGCGGCGACGCCACCGACCGGCTCATCGAGGAGGCCGAGCACACCGTCCCGCGGCCCCGCGCGCGCGAGTTGGACATGCTGATGTCCACCGGAGAAACCGCCTCGGCCGCCCTGGTCGCGATGGCGGTCAGCGCGCATGGTCCGGAGGCCGTGGCGCTGAGCGGGATCCAGGCCGGCGTCATCACCGACGGGGTGTATGGCCGCGGCCGCATCGAGCGGCTGGATCCCACCCGGGTGCGGCACGAGTTGGACGCGGGTCGGATTCCGATCGTCGCCGGATTCCAGGGACTCGGTCCGGGCGGCGACATGGTCACGCTGGGCCGCGGCGCGTCGGACACGACGGCGGTGGCGCTGGCCGCGGCGCTGCGCGCGGACCGCTGCGAAATCTTCACCGACGTCGAGGGCGTCTACACCGCGGATCCACGCTGCGTGCCGAAGGCGCACAAGCTGGACGCCATCGGCTACGGGGAGATGCTGGAGATGGCGCAGCTTGGCGCCAAGGTCATGCAACACCGCTCGGTCGGCATTGCCCAGCGCTTCCGGCTGCCAGTCGTGGTACGTTCCAGTTTCGTCGACTCACCGGGGACGTCCATGATGGCGGCTGAAGCTGTCGAGATCGAAAGCGTCGCGCTGGTTCGCGGCGTGGCCCACGACACCGACGTGGCGCGCATCACCGTGCGAGCGGTTCGCGACCGACCGGGCCTGGCGCATGGCATCTTTCAACCTCTGGCCGAGCATGGCATCAACATCGACGTTATCGTCCAGAACGTGTCCGACGCCGGGACCACCGATATCTCATTCACCGTGAGCAAGGCCGACATGGCGCCCGCGGTTGACCTGGTGCGGCCGGTCGCCGCCGAGATCGGAGCAGGCGACGTGTCGGCCGACGACAGCCTGGGCAAGGTTGGGATCGTTGGGGTCGGCATACAGAGCACACCCGGGATCGCGGCCCGCGCGTTTGGCGCCCTGGCGGATGCCGGCATCAACATCCTGGGCATCACGACCAGCGAGATCCGCATCACCTGCCTCGTGGCCGAGGACGAGGTCGAGCACGCGGCGCGCACCCTCCACACGGCATTCGGGCTGGATGCGGACTCGGCGCAGTGAGGCGTGAGCTACACAGCCGCCGCGGAGGTCATTGGTAAACTCGGGCCGACTCGCACGGGAGCCGGCGCGGTCGCTTACGGGACAGGCGCGACATGGTCGAAATGATGGTCGACAGCGTGCGCGTCAACCTGGTCAGTCCAAGCCGGGTCGTGGTACTCAAAGAGTGCAACGGCGCTCGGTATCTGGCCATCATGATCGGCACCGCCGAGGCGGACGCCATTGCGGTCAAGCTGCAGGATCGGCAGGTCCAGCGCCCGCTCACGCACGACCTGTTGCGCTCGCTGGTTGATACCGTCGGCGCGGGCGTGCAGCACGTCTCGATCACCAAGATGGTCGATCAGATCTACTACGCCAACATCGCCATGACCTTCAACGGCAGGGAGCTCGAAGTCGATTGTCGACCCAGCGACGCCATTGCGCTTGCGGTGCGCGTGAGCGTGCCGATCCTCGTCGACGAGGACGTCCTCGGACAGGCCGGGTTCGAGCCGGACCAGGAGCAGGAGGACGCCGAGGCCACGGACGGCGACGCGGAACCGGTGTCGGAAGAGAAGCTCGAGGTCTTCCGCAAGTTCATCGACCAACTCGACCTCGACGACTTTGGCCGGTCATAGTCGCCGCATCAAGCTAGCGGCCCGTCAGCGCGCCGCCGAGCACGCTTAACGGTCTCGCCCGCGTGCCACGGCCTTCGGTTCAGTGCCTCTTGCGTCCGGGCAAGATTGCGGCGGGTCTCGTGGTTGGCCTGCTCCTCGCGGCAGCGGACGGAACGCGTCCCCCCGACATGTTGGTAGACCTCGACGGAGTGCCAGCCGGTCCGGTCTCCGTGGTCGATTTCGAGTTCGGCACCAACGAACTGCACGACCTCTTCATGGCCGGCGGCGTTGACCGCGCCCGTGAGCTTGGTCTGGACAGCGTGCGGGTGTGGCTGGGCCACCGGTTCCTCTCGACCGCCGTGCGCGGAACCAGTGAGTCCGATATGGACTGGGAGTTTCTCCACGACTACGTCGCGCGCGTCCTGGCGTCCGGTGCCGAGCCCATGGTCAGCTTCGTGGCGCCGCCGGCGTGGATTCCCGCCGCGAGCGGCCACCCGAGCTCACAGCACGAGAGCGAGACCTTGGGGCCCGAGGGCGCCCAGGCCTACGGCGAGTACGTGGCGGAGGCCATTGACAGGTTTCGCGCGCGCTTCGGCGATCAGGCGCTCGACTGGCGCTACGTCATCTGGAACGAGCCCAATAATCATCAGAACGCCGGGCGCACCTATGCCTGTGGGTCCGGCGAGGCCTATGCGGAATTGTTCAACCAGGCGCGGGCGGCGACGGACGATCGCTTCGGCGCAGGACGGATCGCCCTAGGCGGACCGTCGCTCGACGCCATCGATTCCGGCGCCACGCCCGGCGCCGACGGCCGGCCGGTCTGTGGCGACCGACCCGACTTCGATTGGCAGACCTACCTGACGAATGTCGATGCCCGGGCGCCGCTCGACTTCATTACCTGGCACTGGTACGGGATGTTCGAGATTGGTCAGGCCAGTCCCCACGACGCCCTGGTGAATCGCTTGGGGTGGTTCGAGCGTCGGGTTCGACTGATCACCGAGATTGCCGCCGGCCGGCCACACATCGTCGAGGAGATCAACTACAACGGCGATCTCGCCGCCGATCCGCTCATCAACAGCCAGGTCAACGCCGCCTTCCTCGCCTCGGCGACCCTGCGGGCCGTGCGGCAGGGCGCGAGCGGGATCATGGTCTACAAGGGAACGCGCGGACCCGGCGGCCTCACGCCGCGCGGCGAGCCTGACTTCGGGCTCTGGGAGATTGATCCGGAGGTTCCGACGACGCCGGCCTATCGCGCGCTGCAACTCCTGCGGCGCGCGATCGTGGGCGGCGCCTCGCTGGCGCAGATCGAGGTGCGGCCGGCGGATCTCGATGCCATGGCGCTGGTACGCGGCCGGGACGCCGCACTCATCCTGGTGAATTTGTCCGACCAGCAGCGGCTGGTCCGGGTTTCCGGCCTCCCCGCCGGGCCGTCGGTACACATCGACGAAGTGGCGCAGTGGCGCACGGCATGGTTTGACGGCGACTCGCTCACGCTCGAGCCGCATGCCGTCGCCGTCGTCAGACCCGCGGACTCCACGCTCGCCACCCTGCCGCCGGTAGTCACGGGAGCAGCGGCATATGCCGGGACGGCCCGAGAGCCCGGTTGCGCCGCGTGTCACGGGGTGGACGGCACCGGCGGACCCGCGCCCGCCATTCGCGGCGTCGATCGCGTGACCTTCGCGGCATCCCACGCGGCCGGCGCGCCGGGCGCCGGGCCGGTCGCCCCGTTTCTCGCTGGACTTGCCGATGCCACCCATGCGTTTGCCGGTGAGGTGATTGACGAGGACGGAGAGCCGATCGCGGACGCGATGGTCCTGGCGGACTTCGGCGCCCATGGGCAGGTGACGTTCACCGATTCGAACGGGAGATTTCGCCTGTCCGCGGCACGAGCCGACGCCGGGCCGTTTGGCGTCGCGCCACAGCTCTTTGCGATTCATGCAGACTTCCTCGCGGTTGGCCAGCCGACGACGCGAACGGCCACGTCCCTGAGCCAGACGGATGTCGTCTTCGAATTGACCGCCAACGCGTCAGAGGACGGACGCCCACTGCTTGCCAATGCCCATGTCGTGCCCCACACGGGCCCGGAGGTCCCCGCAGGCGTCTGGACGATGGGCGTGGCGTCTGCCGGCGACGAACTCCAGGTATGGGCGGTCCACCGACACAGCGGCCTCGCGGTGCCCCTGCACGAGGTGGACGGGCATCCCTACGGCCTCTTCCAGACCCGCATCGGCGCGGTGAACCCTCCCGCGAATGAGCGCCATTGGGCGTTCATCGCCGTCGCCCCTGACGGCGCAACCTCGGTGTATAAGGACTTCAGGCCCTAGAGTCGGACGGTCGGCGATCTCGAATCCGCCGCCGGCCTACGCCTCCCGGTGCAGGGGGCCGCCCGGCGCGAACTGTCCGCCTTCGGGCAATGGCAGGCGCTGCACGCGCCGGCGGAAGGTGCCTTCGCCCTTCGTCAGCTCGTGCGGATCCCAGCCCTGCTTTTCCAGCTCGGCCAGCACGTAGGCGCGATCGAACAGCTCGCCGGTGGACGGGTCGCGTAGCTCGTGCGACCAATGCAGCATGTGCTTGGGGAACTCGAAGTACCCGTCGCTCTCGCGCCGCGGCACGCGCAGTCGCAACTCGGAGACACGAATGTGGTGACGGGCAGAGTCAGACATGGGCAGTGGTGCTCGCGGGGACCCGTGCGGCCAGGGGCAATTCTGGTGACCCGCGCGCGCGTCTGTCAACGAGCGCGCCGACGCGCGCATACGATCAGGTTCGGAGATTCCGGGGACCACGACCCGCGCCGGTAGTCGCCATAGGTCTCCAGATCGGTGAATCCCGCGGCGCGCACCTCATCGACCAATTGGTCGCGGCTCATCAGGGCCAGGCTGTATCCCAGCCGCAGCTCCTCGGGCGGTTCGCCGGCGTTCGCCTGGAGACGGTAGATGAGCAGGCTCTGGCCCCGATCCGTCTCCGGGTCGTAGGTGTAGAACCGCTCGCGCGTGATGAGCCGATTCGACGCCGGGTCGCGCTCGAGAAACTGCACCGTCTCGTGGTCCGGCGTGCGGTCGATGGGATTCGCCGCGAACACGTCCACCACCAGGCGCCCACCGGGCCGCAGGTGCTCAAACGATGCGGCCAGACACGACGCTCGCGCCCCGGCGTCGGGCAATAGCAGGAGGGCGTTGAACGCGGCGATGACCACGTCGAACCGCCTGTCGAGGTGAAACCGCGCCATGTCGCCGTGCGAGAAGGTCACACGGGCGGCGGTCTCCGGGTCCAACATCGCCCGCCTGGCGCAAGCCCGGGCCAGCATGCCCTCCGAGATGTCGAGTCCGGTGACGTGATGACCCAGTCGCGCCAGCGCCAGCGCCACCCGTCCCGTACCCGTGGCCAGCTCGAGGATGCGCGCGGGCGCCGGACCGGCGCTGGCCGTCAGAAACTCCAGCTCATCGCCGGTGCAGTCGGGGTATTCGAGGTCATAGACGCGCGCAGCCTGGTCGTAGCCGGTTTCGGCGAACGGCGGCTCGGCGGTCATGCGCGGGAAAGGGCGCGTGCGGCGAGGTGCGCCTGTCGCAGCGGCTCCGGCTGGCGAAATCGTCCCGTGCAGCGCAGGACCAGGGCCGTCGCCGCCGGCAGCGAGAGCCGGTGGCCCACCGACACGAACACCGGCGACACGTCGGCGCGCGTGCGCAGCACCGTGCCCACTACCTCGCCTCGCAGCGTCAGCGCGGCATGCGATCCGCGCGATCCGTCGGGCATCGGGTAGTCGCCCACCAGACGTGTCTTGGCGCAGCCGACGGTGGGCAGATCGAGCGACAGGCCCAGGTGACAGGCAAGGCCGAAGCGCCGCGGGTGCGCCAGCCCGTGTCCGTCCACCAGCACCGCGTGCGGGGTCGTGCGCAAACGCTCCAGGGCGGCCAGCGCCGCCGGCAACTCGCGAAACGCCAGCAGGCCGGTGAGGTAGGGAAAACGCACCGGTTCCTCCGCCGTGGCGGTTTCGCGCAACTCGAGGGTCGGAACATGGATCAGCGCCGCCACCGCAATGGCCGTCTCGCGGCGCACGTGCACGTCGACGCCGGCCACCAGGCTGGCGTGCCTGGCCGATCCCGCCGCCACGACGCGGGTCGCCAGATGCGTCTGCAACGCGCGGGCGCCGGCGGCATCCGACGGCCAGGAGAGATTCGGAAGCGTCAGCGTCTGCCTAGTCCGCGCCGGTGGACCCCGACGGCTGCTCGCCAACCTCCTGCTCGAGGCGTGCGTGGTCCTTGACACTCTCCATGGAGCGCCACCAAGCGCGGGAGGTGAACGCGCCGAGCTTCCCCTGGGCGGCAAGCTCGGGAAACGTCGAGTCCTCGTGGTCGCCGACGACCGGCAAGTGTCGCTCGATCCCGCGGCTCATCACATAGACGCCGCCGTTGATCCAGTGCGGCAGCACCGGGTTGGTGGCGAAATTCCGTACGCGCCGGCCCTCGATTTCCACGATGCCGAACTGGCTCACGTATGGCGTGAGCAGAATGGTGGCCGTGTTTCCGTCCTCACGGTGCTGCGCAATCATCGGCGCCAGCGACTGCGCCGAGAGGATGTCGGCGTTCGTGGCGATAAACAGATCCTCGGTCGCGGGTATTCGGGCACAGCCGAGCCGCAAGCCGCCGCCGCGTCCCATGGGTGTGTCTTCCACCTCGTAGGTGATCTCGACCCCCAGGGAGCCTCCGTCGCCGAAGTAGTCCTGGATGATCTCGTGCATGACGCCGCAGGACACGACAAACCGATCGACCCCTTGGCCGATCAACCAGTCAATCTGGCGCGCCATGATGGGGCGTCCCGCGACCTCCACCATGGGCTTGGGGCGATCCGCCGTGAGCGGCCGCAGCCGCTCTCCCTTGCCGCCGGCAATCAGCACCGCGTACATGACTGGCTCTTGCTCCCCGATCCCTTGGCCGGACCTCTACGGACATCCGCAGGGACGTCGCCTTTTGGACGCCCGTTCCGCCGGTGATCCGGGCAGCCACAAGGGCTACCCCTACGGCGAATGACGGATCGTCACCCCGCGCATTCTAGGCCGCCGGAGAGCCGCGTGACCGGCAACTTTGCTAGGTTCGGGCGCCGTTGGGGCGCTGGGAGACAGACGCTGCGCTGCCCGGAATGCGGAACGGACCGCCTGCAGGTGGTCGACTCGCGCGAAGCGCCGGATGCCGTGCGCCGGCGTCGTGAGTGCAGCGAAGGCCACCGCTTCACGACCTACGAGCGGTGCGAGGTCTTCAGTTGCCCCCGCTGCTCCGCCACCGAAACGCGCGTCGAGGACACCGACGTCGGCGCGCGCGGCGTGGCGCGCACACGCCGCTGCGGCCGTTGCGGTCTGATCTTCGGCACGATCGAAGGCTTGGTTCGCCCCGACATCTTCGTGATCAAGGCCGACGGGCGGCACGAGCCGTTCAGCGGCGGCAAGCTCTTCGGCGCGGTGCGCGCAGCGTGCTCCAAGCGGCCGGTGGCAACCGAGGACCTGCTGATGCTGGCCGACGGCATTGAGACTGAGCTGCGAGACACGGGTCAGACCGAGGTGCGCTCGACTTTGCTGGCCGAGATGGTCCTCGAGCGGCTCCAACCACTCGACGAGGTGGCGTCGGTGCGCTACGCCTCGAGCTACGTCGAGCCCGGCGGGGTTGAAGAGATGCTGACGGTCATTCGCCAGACCCTCGACCGCCGAGAGTTGCAATCGATCCGCGAGACGAACTTGCCGCTCGTCGCGGACGAGTCGGAGCCGTCCGACTGAACCCGGTGCCGGCGGCGGCACGGACGGTGCTTCCCGTCGGCGGCTTCGTCGCGCTTGGCATCGCGCTTGCGCTGATCGGCCTGGTGATTGGGTTGCGCCATGAGCTGCGGCTGGCGGTGGACGTGGGCGACGCGCTGGCATCGCTGATTCCCAGCGAGGACCAAGCGGAGACCGCCGAGCCTGACGCGCGCGGCGTCAGCTACGTCAGCAGCGCGGGCGATGAGATCCCCGCCGATCTCTATGTGCCGTCGGCGGTCGGCCCCGGCCCGGCGCTGATCCTGGTCAATGGCGTCGAGGTCACCGGACGGCGGCATCCGGTCCTGGTGGCGTTTGCGGAATCGCTCACGCGGGCGGGATTCGTCGTGCTCGCGCCCGAGCAACTCGGGAATGCGGTCTACCGCCTGGTCGATCGCGACCCGGACGCCCTCGTGGCGGGATTCGAGTTTCTGGCGCGGCAACCGGCGGTCGATCCCCAACGCATCGCCTTCGTGGGCGTGTCCACCGGCGGATCGCTGTCGCTCGTTGCCTCTGCCGATCCGCGCATCGCCGAAGACATCGCGTTCGTCGCCACCGTCGGCTCCTACTACAGCCTAGCGACGCTGCTCCAGGCCGCCACGACCGGAACCATCCTCGAGGACGGCAGCCTGCGACCATTCAGCCCGCACCGCTACGTGTGGGGCGTGGCGCGCAATACGTTGGTGAGCCATTTGCCGGACCCCAGCGATCAGCGGATGCTCTACGACTTCTTTCCCGGCCGCTCACCCGATCCGGATCCCGACGCCCTGGCGCGCACGGACCTCGACGACTTCACGGCGGCCGGTCGGGCCGTGTTCGATCTCTTCACCAATCGCGATCCGCGGCTGGCTTCCTATCGAATACGGCGGATGGAAGCCCACCTGCCGCTGAGCCTCGACGCGCTGTCGCCGGTTGGCGTGGCCGACGGGATCCAAACGAACGTCCGCATGCTCCACGACCTAGGCGACACCTACATTCCGAGCAGTGAATCCGAGCGCCTGCTGCGTCGGCTGGGCCCACGGCAGGCGGAGCTCACCCAGACCGACGTGCTGGAGCACGCGCTCCTGGATGAGGTGCAGCTTTCGCCCGACTTCCTTCTGGGCACCTTCGCGCCCGGCATGTTGAGCCTGTTTGGCTTCACCTTTGCCGCGCTGCACGGTCTTTGATCGAAGCGCCGCGCGGTTGGCCTTTGTGAGGCAAAGGCTCTACCTTCTGTGGCTATGACGAGGTCGATGGAATCCCGTCGGTCGGTCCCGCCCAGAGGTTGCGCGGCATGAGCAACGACTTGCGGAATGTGGATGTCGCCATCGTGGGCGGCGGGATCGTCGGTTGCGCCGTGGCGTTGGCCGCGCGCCAGGCCGGGCTTACGGCGGCCATCCTGGAGCGAGGACGCATCTGCGGCGAGGCGTCGTCCGTGGCGGCGGGGCTGATCTGCGGGCAATACGACGCCGACGATGGCTCACCGCTGGTCCGGCTGCGTTTGGCGGGACGCGACGGATTCCCCGAATTCGCGGAGCTCTTGGAATCGCTCGGCGGCGCTCCGGTCGGCTATCTCCCCGGTCCCACGATGGGCGTTGCCCTCACGGACGACGAGCGCGAACGACTCCTGGCGCGCGTCGCCGCACAGCGGGAGGCCGGCTTCCACGTCGAGTTCCTCGAACCGGACGAAGCCCGCCGTCGCGAACCCGTGCTGGCGCCTGAAGTCACCGGCGCCGCCCTCTATCCCGACGGGCAGGTTGACACGCACCGGTGGGCGCCCATCGTGCATCGCGCCGTGCTGGCCGCGGGGGTGGACGTGCACCAGGGCGCGGAGGTCGTCGCCCTTTCGGGCGGCGCCAACGCGGCGGTGCAGACCGTGCGCGGCGCCCTGAGCGCGGACCACGTCGTGCTGGCCACGGGTCCGTGGGCACGCGAGCTGCTCCCCTGGGTTCCGGTCGTCCCGTCCAAGGGCCACATCATCACCTTCGAAGCGCCCAATCTCCGCACGCGCCACGTCATCCACAGGCCCGCCGGCACGCTGAGCCAGCGATCCGATGGGCGCCTCATCTTCGGCGCCACCAAGGAGCGCGTGGGCTTCGACCGGCGGGTGCGGGCCGGCGCCATCGAGTCGTTGCTCCGCGCCGCCGCGGCGGGGATCCCCGGGTTGGCGGACGGATCGCTGACGGGAATCCTGACGGGATTCCGTCCGGACTCGGAGGATGGGCTGCCCTTGATCGGGCGCGATTCTCGCAGCGGGGTGATGCTCGCGACCGGCCATCACACCCACGGCGTCACCATGAGCTGGCTGACGGGCCAAATTGTGGCTCGGCTGCTGACGGGCCAGGACCCTGACTATCCGATCGATCCCTTCAGCCCCGATCGGTTGGGCGACGGCGGCTGAGCGCGGAGGCCAGGCCGAGGCGAGATCACAAGGAGTCACAGTGCTTTGTCGCCGGGTGCCCCAATCCGTTCGTTAACCCCTTCGACAAGCTCAGGGCGAACGGATTGGGGTAGGGCCCAGGGCCTCTCTTTTTGCGGCTTTCCTAGCGATGCGGCGACCAGCGCCGCGGCTTCGGTTGGGCCAGCCACGCCGTTAGCGCCTCGGGCGTCATGGTGTTGAGCACGTCGCCGGCGGTGATCCACGCGCGGCGGGCGGTGGCAACGCCGTAGCGCATGAAGGCCATGCTCTCCGGACGGTGCGCGTCGGAGTTGATGGCAATGGGCACTCCCAACTCCTTGCCGCGGCGTGCCTTCACATCGTCAAGGTCAAGCCTCTCCGGTGAGGCGTTGATCTCCATGGCCGTGCCCGTTTCGGCGGCGGCCGTCAACACGGCGTCAACGTCGAACTCGTAGCCGTCGCGATAGCCGAGCATGCGCCCCGTGGGATGGCCGATCACATCAACGTGCGGGTTGCGGATGGCCGCGATCAGCCGCGCGGTCATGGTTTCGCGCGGCTGGTTGAAGTTGCTGTGAATCGAGGCCACCACGACATCGAGGTCGGCGAGCAGGGGGTCGTCGTAGTCCAGGGCGCCGTCGCTCAGAATCTCAACCTCGCTGCCGTGCAACACCCGAATTTGGGGAAATTCGGCCCTCGCCTGCTCGATTTCGTCCCGCTGCGCTCTGATTCGCTCCGGCGACAGGCCGTTGGCGACCTGCAAGGTGGCCGAATGATCCGTGATGCCGACGTACTCGTAGCCTGTGGCCTGCGCCGCCTCGGCCATGCCGGCGACCGAGGCCGCGCCGTCGCTCCAGAGCGAATGACCGTGAAACTCGCCGCGAATGTCGGACAGCTCGATCAAGTCCGGGAGCGCGCCGTCGGCGGCGGCGGCGATCTCGCCGCGGCTCTCCCGCAATTCGGGAGGAATCACCGGCAGTGCCAGAGCCGCGTAGACGTCGGCCTCGCTGGGCGCGGGCCGGCGCACCTGCGTCTCGACGTCATCCAGACCCCACTCGTTGAGCGAGAGGCCCAGGGCGAGCGCCCGGTGCCGCAACTCGATGTTGTGCTCCTTGGACCCGGTGAAATACACCAGCGCCGCTCCGTAGCTGGCGGGCGGCACCACCAGCAGATCGACCTGTAGGTTGTTGGCCACCAGGACGCGTGATTTGGTCGAACCCGATGCCAGCACCTCGTCAATGGCCTCGTGGTCGAGGAAGTGCCGCATCACCGGATCCGGGTCGTCCGCGGCGGCCAGGATGTCCAGGTCGCCGATGGTCTCGCGCATCCGGCGCAAGCTGCCGGCGTAGGTCGCCTCGGCAACACCGGGCGCCTGGCGCACGTGGGCCGCGAGATGCTCCGCCAGGGGCAGCACGTCGCCCAGCAGGTGCCGCGCCGTGCGTTCACGAAACCGTTGCAGCTCGCGCAGGAGGCGTTCCTGTCGCTTGGCGCCGATGCTGCGCACCTGCGCCAGCTCGTTGGCCCGCGCCGCCGCCTCCAGCTCGTCGATGCTCGTGATTTGCAGTTTGGAATAGAGCGTGGCCGCGGTCTTGGGACCCAGGCCGGGCACTCGCAACATCTCGAAGACGCCGGGCGGAATCTCGGCTCGCAATTCGTCGTACTCCGCCACCCGGCCGGTAGTCACGAGCTCGCGCAGAAAGCCCGCGATGCCCTTGCCAATGCCCGGCACCGACTCCAGCGTGTCGCTCGCCACCAGCTCGCCCAAGTCGACGGTCAGCCCATCCACCCGCCGCGAGGCGGTGCGAAACGCCCGCACGCGAAACTGATTGGCGCCGCGAAGCTCCAGCACGTCCGCGAACGCTTCCAGCAGGTCGGCCGCGTCTTTGTTGGTCATGCTCGTTTGCGCATCTCGTCCACCAATCTCGGGCGGTTCCGGCGATTGCCGTGGCGGTGCATTCTCACCGAATCGCCGCCACGGCGCGCAAGTGGAAGCGACAACGGGCCGCTCGACATCGTCGGTGCACCACGCCATGCTAGGCGGCGACTTCGCGCGCCCTGGGGAACTGCGTCATTCCACGTCCGGTCGACATGTCGCGGGCGGTCGAGGGCAAGGCGCTGGCCCGGGTGCTCGCGTGTGTCATCGCGGTCGCAGTTCTTGTCGCACCGTCGCCGGCGTTCGCGGCTGAATCGGGGTTTGCCGCCGCGCAGGTTTCCGCCGCCAGATACTTCCCGGAACTCGGGCACAACGTGGCCGATGTCGCGGGAACGTTTGCCGGCGGCCAGGCCTACACGGCGAGCTTTCTCCAGCACTTCGAGCGAACCGGCGGCGTGGAGCGCTGGGGGTTCCCAACCTCGGCGATCTTCGAAGAGACGCCCGGCACGCTGACGCAGTTCTACCAACGCGGCGTGGTGGACTGGCGGCCGCCGCCGGGCGGCGGCGCCCACACGTTCCTCCGCCGCCTCGCGTGGGACTACGTGGGCGGCGGGCTGGGCGGTTCGGAGGATCAGGGGGTCGAGCCGGATTTCACCAATCCCCACCCTGGCGAGGTGATCGGACCGTGGGGCCACAGAGTCTCGGACCTGTCCGTCGAAGCGGTTGAGACCGGCTTCGCCGACTTCTTCAACCGGCTCGGCGGCGTCGAGTCATTTGGCTTCCCCAAGACCGACGCTCGGCGCGACGATCACCCGCAGGCCGTGCTGCACGACCCCACCCGGCCGCGCGACGACCGCATTCGCCAGTACTTCCAGGCGGCAGTGCTCGAATATCACCCGGAGTCGCCGGGATCGCCCGTCAAGCTGCGCTTGCTCGGGGACACCGTGCGAGATAGCAGATATCCCTACGGCGTCTGGCGGCAGTATCTGGCGTTTGCCCCCGAACCACCGCTGAGGCCCGGCGATCCTCTTGAAATCGGATTCGAGAGTCGCCGCGGCCCTCGCGGCCCATCGGTGGCCGACGCGGCGGAGTTCCTTCAGCTGTCCCTGCTGCGCGTGCAGACCGACAAGGGCTGCGGGTCGGCATTCTTCGTCACCGCCGACGGCTATGCCGTCACGAACTGGCACGTGGTTCAAGACGCCGTGGGCGTCGTCGTGTCGAGCCCCGGGGGCTACATCGCGGAGGCGGAGATTGTTGCGGGTGACGCCGGTCGCGATATTGCCCTGCTGAAGGTCCCGGACGACGGTCACGTCCCCGTGATCTGGGGCGACTCCGACAGCCTGCAGGTCGGTGACGAGCTGGTGGCGCTCGGCTACAGCGTGACGCTGGTCCAGCGCGGCTCCAACTGTCCGCCCTTGCCGACGGTGACGACCGGCGTCCTGTCCAACCGCGTGGTCAACGAAGGGATCGGCTATCTCCAAACCGACGCCGCGCT
>DAOUKN010000098.1:0-5942 GCA_034421255.1 Chloroflexota bacterium
GACCGGCCCAGCGCCAGGGCGCGTTTTTCGCCAACATGCGCAGCTTGCCGAACTCGACGTTGCGGACGAACGCGGGGGACCACTCGCGGCTGGACGCCGCGTGGGCGTGGCGGACGACCGACGCCGGCTCGTACCAGAAGCGCCAGCCGCGGCGGTGGGCGCGCCAGGCAAGGTCCGCGTCTTCGTAGTACATGAAGATGCCGGGATCGAAGAAGTCCAGCGTTTCGAGCATCGAATGCCGGTAGAGCGCCGCGCCGCCCTTGACGGCGAACACCTCGCGGGGCGCGGCGAAGTCCGGCCCGTCCCACGCTTGCCACACGTTGCCGTGGGTCACGAAGGTGCCGCGGTCGCGCATGGAGCCGTCGGGGAGTGGCTTGATGCCGGCGTTCTCGATCACCGGGCGTGCGAGTTCACGGACGGCGTCCGCGGGGATGTCACGTTCAAAACGGGTGCGCTCAGGCGCCACGTGCAGCGCGGCAAGCTCGCGCCCGCCGATCGTTACCGCAAGCTCGACGTCATCGCGTCCGGGGCCGGCCGCGACGTCGAGCGCGAGCCGGGCCCTGCCGTCGACGACGGGAACGGCCAGCGTCGCCGACGCGCCGGTCCAGCGAAACGCGGCCCCGTCGTGGTCCGTCTCGGGTCCATAGGCCCCCCGGTTGACGACCGCCGGGGCGGCGTCGGACGCATCCGCATACAGGCGCACGCCGAGCTCACGCGTGTCGCCGCCGCCGGGCGCGAAGGTCGGCGCATGCAGGTCCACGGGAACGCGGTCGTGCAGGTAAAGAATCTTCGGCGCGGCGCCTCCCGCCACCGGGTCCGTGCACAGCCGCTGGACCAGCGGCCGCAGCCAGCCCGGATCGACCTCGGTATCGGGGTTGAGCAGGGCGATGAACGGGGCGGTCGCCTCGCGCATGGCCAAGTTGTTGCCGCGCGAAAAGCCGAGGTTGGCCCCGGCCTCCACCAGCGCGACCCCCGGAAAGTCCCGGCGCAGATTCCGCACGGATCCAGCGGTGGAGTCGTTGTCGACGACGGTGACGTCAAAGGCCGGGTAGTCCGTGTCGAGGACGGAACTCAGGCACCGGTCGATGAACGCGCCGGGGTTGTAGGTGAGGACGACGACCTGGACGCGCGGCGTGTCGGTACCGGCGCCGCCAACCGTCCGTGCCGGCTGCCGCGGCGTCTCGGCCGCGATGGCGCCGGTCATTCCACGCTGATCGTGCGCACGGCCAGCCCCAGGACGCGGGTGTCGTCGTCAATGCCCACCGCCGCGGGCACGAGCGGCTCGTCGACCACGATTTCGAGCCGCAGCGTCGTGGGCTCGGTCACCGGATCCAGCGGCACGATTACGTCCTCGAAGTCCATGTGCCGCACCGTGAGCGTCGCCACGCGCCGCCCATTGAGACGAAGCTGGACGCTTGCGCCGTCGAGGTCGTGAAACGGTCGGCACACCGACATCCGCAACGTGCCCTGCCCAACGGATTGGGTGACATAGGCCACCGCGCGATCCGTGGTCCAGCGCAGGCGGGGCGGCCACTCCTCGGCCGGGTGCCAGCCCTCGCCGAGCCAGTCGTCGTCGCCGTCGCCAAGGCGAAGCTCGGCGGGCGGGCTGCGCCAGATCTGGCGAGGCGACTCGCTGATCATGTCCGGCTGGGCAACCGGGGCATCGCCTCGCTCGAGCGGCGGGTGGTCGCGTGAGACGCGGGCGCGCCATTGGGCGGGAACCACGACCGCGCCCCGCTGAAAGCCGGCGAACTTGCCCACGAAGAACGTCAGGGCGTTGTCCCACCGATGGTATGGCTGATGGCGCTTGTGCTCGGGCCAGGCGCGAAGCGAAATGTTGTATGCCCCGACGCCGACGGGCACCGGCCCGAGGCGGCAGGTGACGATGGTGCGGCCGGGCGGCACGTCCAGCGGGCCAATAGTGGTCTCCGTGCTTGACTCGGCGACCAGCAACCCGTCGCTGCGGTGCAGCGCGCACCCGACGATCACGTCGGTCAGGTGCGTCTCGGCCTCCAGCTCGGCGGCCACGGTGACCGTGTCGCCCGGGAGCACGGTGTATTGCTCGGGTCCGGTCGCACTCTCCCGCAGCACCGCCGCCCGAATCTGCAGGGCGGTGGGTTCACCCCGGTCACGCGGCGCGGCCGACGCGTCGCCGGGCGTCGCCTCTCCTTGCATGTGCTGGACGTAGTCCTGGATGACCTGCTGGGGATCCCCGGCCTGGCGCACCTTGCCCCGATCCAGCCAGACCACGCGGTCGCAGAACCGGCGCACCTGGATGGGATCGTGCGAAACCAGCACCATCGTGCGGCCGCGGCGCTTCACGCGGGCCAAGGCCGCGTGGCACTTGGCCGCGAAGTGCGCGTCGCCCACGGCCAGCACCTCGTCGATCAGCAGAATCTCGGGGTCCACGTGGATGGCGATGGCGAACCCCAGCCGCATGAACATGCCGGATGAGTAGTGCTTCACCGGCGTGTCGATGAACTGCTCGAGCTCGGCAAACGCCACGATGTCGTCGTACATGGCTTGAATCGCGCGCCGGTTGAGGCCGAGAAACGATCCGTTGAGGAAGATGTTCTCGCGCCCGGTGAGGTCCGGATGCATGCCGGCCCCCAGCTCGAGCAGCCCGAACACCCGACCGCGCGCGGTGACCTCGCCCTCCGTGGCCCGGATCGTTCCGGCCAGCAGCTTCAGGATGGTGCTCTTGCCCGATCCGTTCGGCCCGATGATCCCCAGCGTCTCGCCGGGCGCCACGGCGAGGCTCACGCCGTCGAGCGCCCAGAACTCCTCGTGCTCCATGGGCCGCCGTCCAAGCAGGGCCAACGCCATCCCCTGAAACGTGCGAGCCGCCTCGTGGCGGATGACAAACCGCTTGCGGACATCGCGGAGCTCGATGGCTGGCGGTGCGTGGTCGGGCACGACGCGCTACAGCTCCTCGGCGAAGCGGTGGGCGTAGCGTCGAAAGGCCCACCAGCCGAAGGCGAGCGCCACCACGGCCACCACGACGGTGGCGATGGTGTGGCGGATGGGGAAGGACCCAAACATGATGGCGAAGCGGTAGTCGGTGGTCAGCGTGGCCATGGGATTGAGCATGAAGACCCACCGGTGCACGTCGAGCCCGAGAAACGTGACATTGGGAACAAACGAAATGGGATAGAAAATAGGCGTGAGGAAGAACCATGCCAGCAATCCAACCTCCACGAGATGCTCCGTGTCACGGAAGAAGACATTGGCCATCGCCAAAATGAGGCTGAGACCCATGACCAGCGCAAGCTGCAACAGCATGATCAACGGGATCATGAGCATTGCGCGAGTAGTCCCTACGCCGAAAAATAGACCAATAATCCAGAATATGAAGAATGCCAACACGAAGTTGACAAAGCTGGCAAGCACGGCGCTCATTGGCAGCAATTCACGCGGAAAGTAGACCTTCTTGATGAGCTGCGCGTTGCTCGTAATGCTGCGCATGGCGGAGGTCAGCGCCTGCGCGGTGAACAGCCAGGGCACGAGCGCTGCCATGAGGAAGAACGGATAGAGATGGATTTCGTCGTATTGCGCCAACACCTGAAACACCAGGGTGAACACGGCCATCATCAGGAGCGGATTGAGCAGCGACCACCCGAAGCCGAAAATCGATCCGCGATAGCGCACTTTGAGGTCGCGGACCACGAGGTTGCGCAGCAGGTCCGTATAGTCCGCGATCTCTCTGGCAGCCCCCCAAACGCGCCGCGCCCGAGTCGACTCGAGCAAGGCGGCGGCGCGTGCCATGCGGTGCTCCATGCGCGTGCTAGGCGGCTCGCGGGCGCATTTCACGCCCGATTTGGATCGTGCCCCATGCTACAATCCGCCGATTCTCGGGTTGCCCAACACATAGGCACCATTGGAGGGGGATGGACGTCACGTGGGTGGGAGGCGGCTGTTTTCGCCTCCGCGGCCGTGACGCTACCGTTCTCACCGACCCACACACCAGCGACATCAAGCAGCGGTCGGCTTTGCCCAAGGCCGACGTGGTGACATCGAGCGAACTGGACGCCGACCCTGGGACCAGCGTGCCGCAGCGGCGCACCGATCGCGCGCTCACGGCATACGTCGCCGACGGGCCCGGCGAATACGAGGTTGCCGGCGTGTATGTGCACGGCGTTCCCGCGCCCGGCCAGGCCGATCGACGGACCACCCTGTTCACATTCGACGTCGACGGCGTATCGGTGGGGCACGTCCCGGAGCTTTCGAGCGTCCCGGTCGACGCGCTATTGGATGAACTGGGCACCATTCACGTGTTGCTGATCGGCGTGCGCGGCGGCGATGGGTTTCTCTCGCCCGACCAGATCATCAAGACCGTCTCTCGCATCGAGCCGAACATCGTGATTCCCTACGGAGTGGACGACGCCGCGAGCCCCGAGGCGGCCTGGCGGCTGGTGGCGCGCGAGCTTCATGGCGCGGACCCCGTGGCGGACGGCAATCTGAACGCCAACCGCCGGCAACTGCCCGATCCCGTTGACGTGCGCCTGCTCGAACGAAGGAACTAGGGAATCGTGACGCACGACGGATCGACGGGCGGCGGGCGGGCGGCGAGGCATCCATCCCAGCGGCGCTACATCTTCGTGACGGGCGGAGTGGTTTCCGCCATCGGCAAGGGCGTCACGGCCGCGAGCATCGGGCGAATGCTCAAGAGCCGCGGGTTGCGCGTGTCGATCATGAAGCTCGATCCCTATATCAACGTTGACCCCGGCACGATGAGCCCGCTGGAGCACGGGGAAGTCTTCGTCACGATCGACGGCGCTGAAACCGACCAGGACTTGGGCCACTACGAGCGCTTCGTGGACGAGAGCCTCACCGGGGCCAGCAACCTGACGACCGGCGCGGTCTACGACCGCGTGATCACTCGCGAGCGGCGAGGCGACTTCCTGGGCGGCACGATCCAAGTGATCCCGCACGTGACCGACGAGATCAAGACGCGCATTCGAGCCGTCGGCGACGGCGACGATCCCGACGTGGTGATCGTGGAGGTGGGCGGCACGGTCGGCGACATCGAGAACATTCCGTTTCTCGAGGCGCTGCGGCAGCTCCGCCGCGAGGTCGGCATGCGCAACGTGGTGTTCGTGCACGTGACGCTGGTGCCGCGACTCGGGTCGACGCTGGAGCTCAAGACCAAACCCACGCAGCACAGCGTGCGCGAGCTGCGGAGCATTGGTATTCAGCCGGACGTGGTGGTCTGTCGATCGGATGACCGGCTCACGCCGGAGCTGGTCGACAAGATCGCGCTGTTTGCGGACGTGGAGTCGCGGGCCGTGATCTCGAACCACGACGTGGCGTCAATCTACGAAGTTCCGCTGGTGCTGGAGGAGGCTGGGCTGGGGACGTTCATTGCCGAACATCTCGGCCTGGGCGACTTGACGCCGGATCTTGACGAGTGGAACGCGACGGTGGACGCGCTGCTGGAGCCCTCCTTGCCCGAGCTTGAAATTGCCATCGTCGGCAAGTACATCTCCCTGCCGGACGCCTACCTGAGCGTGGTGGAAGCGGTCCGCCATGCCGGAATCGCCTGGAAGGTCCGGCCCGTTATCCGGTGGGTCGATTCGGAGGAGCTCGAAGACCGCGATCCCCACGACCTGCTGGCCGGGGTCGCGGGCATCATCGTGCCGGGCGGGTTTGGGCCGCGGGGCATCGAGGGCAAGATCATGGCGGCGTACTATGCGCGAACCCAGAAGGTGCCGTACCTGGGGCTTTGCCTGGGCATGCAGGTGGCGGTGATCGAATTTGCGCGAAAGGTGCTGGGCACCGACGACTGCACCAGCATCGAGTTCAACCCGGACACGGCGCATCCGGCCATCCACCCAATGCCGGAGTACTATCACGTGGCCAACAAGGGCGGCTCGATGCGCTTGGGCGCGTGGCTCTGCGACTTGGTGGCCGGCACACAGGCTCGGCGCGTCTACGGCGCCGCC
>DAOUKN010000099.1:0-1636 GCA_034421255.1 Chloroflexota bacterium
CCAACAGGTAAACGGCGGCAACCTGTCGCGTGCTCGCGCCGCGGCTCTTGAGCACGGCAATCTCGGCGCGCTGCCCGTCCACGACCATCCCCGTCGAGAGCGCCATGAAGTAAAGGACAAGGGCCACGATGGGCGCGCTGAGGACAAATAGCGTGCGCTCGACCGTGATGCGCTGCTGGTCCGCCGCGACGAGGATGCGGTCCAATCTGGTTTCCACGATCGCGTTCGGCGCAATGGACTGCGCCAGCGGGTCAAGTCGGCGCAACCCGCCGATAATGCTCTGATAGCTCGCGGCGCGGATGGCGTCCGGATCGAAGTTCCAGTACCAGGCAGCCTCGCCATAGAGGCTGGGGCGAAGGACCAGGAGACCGCTCACCAATGCATGGCGGTCAACAATTACCGCGCCCTGGTCGAAGTCGTCGGCCTCCTTGAACCAATAGATCGAGTCCGGGTTCTTAGGGACGAAGCGGCCCACGATCTCAACGCGGACGACAAACGATTCTTGCGTGCGGACATCGTGGTGGGTCAGCTCGATCCAGTCTCCAAGCAGCAGACCGTGGTTATCCAGCGCCCGCGACGACATCATCCCTTCGAGGAGCACAAACCGCGCGCCGGACGAGTCCTGGGCCGTCCTCACCGTCTCGGCCGGGAGCCGCCCTTCCAGCAACTCGACGTTGTCGGCCATCCCCGTCATCGTGGCGAGGAACCCGAAAATGAATGAGGACGGCCGCAGCGGCTCACCGGTTGACGCAATCGCTTCCACGGGCATCCGGTCCGACTGCAGATAGCTCACGCGTTGCCGCTCGGGAAGACCGACCAGGTCGGCAAGCTGGGTACCTAGCACCTCCGAGGCGTGCTCGTATCCGTCTCGCCCGATTGAGACCGGCTGCGACTGGCCTTCCGTGTGGCGCACGACCACGCTCGACGCAAGCGGGATGCGCGAGTGCTCGATCTCGTGTCTCAGCAAGGAGTCGCTGAAGCCCCCGGCAAACAGCGGCACCGCGGTCATCAGGGCCACACTGACCCACATACCCACGGCCACGATCAGCATCGCGGGCCCGCTGCGGTACAGGCGCCGGATAACCAGACCCGCGAGCGCCCCCGTGAACGTCAAGACTAGTAGGACTCGAAAATGACGGTGCCTTCCTCGACCCCGTCAATAATTTCAATCTCGGCGTCGCTGCGAATGCCGGTGCGAACCGGCAGGCTGCGGCGCCGCCCATCGATGAGCGCCTCGACAAACTGGCGCAGGTTCACCGTTCGTACGGCCGTGATCGGGACCTTTAGGACATGGTCCTTGACCTGCAGGGTGATCGTCATGACCGCGCGCATCCCAATCTCGACGTCTGCGTCGGCCCAATCCGCGGTGATCTTCGCTTCGTCGACGCGCACGGTGCCACCGCCCGGCGTCCCGACCTCGTGCGGCAGCACGGCAACCCGTCCCTGGAAGACCACTCCCTCCAGTCCGCCAACGGCCACGTCCACCGCCTGCCCCACGGCAAGCTGGGGCTGATATCCGCGAGGAACGCTCGCGCGCACCACCAGTGTGCTTGCATCGGCCATCTCAACAATTGCCTCACCCGGCTGCACCTGGGTGCCCGGCACACGAGGCACATAGGTCACCACGCCGTCGAAC
>DAOUKN010000100.1:0-13801 GCA_034421255.1 Chloroflexota bacterium
CCGGAGCTCGAGCGCGCCTACGACACCGTGATCATCGGCGGCGGCGGCCACGGGCTCGCCGCGGCCTACTACCTGGCGACCGAGCACGGCATCACCGACGTCGCGGTGCTCGACAAGGGCTATCTCGGCGGCGGCAACACGGGGCGCAACACCGCCATCGTGCGGGCCAACTACCTCACCGAGGAAGGCGTGCAGTTCTACGCCGAATCGCTGGATCTCTGGCGCGGGCTGAGCAACGAGCTCGACTTCAACCTGCAATACACCGAGCGCGGCCACCTCACGCTGGCCCACGCCGACTCGGCCATTCGCACCATGCGCTGGCGCGCCGAGGTGAACAAGCACTTCGGCGTTGACTCCGAGCTGATCTTCCCCGACGAAATCGCCAAGCTGGCGCCCGGCCTCGATCTTTCGTCCGACGTGAGGCATCCCGTGCTGGCGGCGCTCTACCACCCGCCTGGCGCCACCGCCCGGCACGATGCGGTCGTGTGGGCATACGCCGCGCGCGCCGCGGAGCGCGGCGTTGAGCTGCACTCCGACACCGAGGTCACCGGAATTCAGATCGAGAGCGGTCGCGTCACTGGCGTCGAAACCTCGCGCGGACCCATTCAGTGCAACCGCGTGCTCCAGGCGGTGGCCGGGCAAAGCTCTCTCGTCGCGGCCATGGCCGGCTTTCGCCTGCCGATCCACACCGTGCCGCTGCAGGCCTGCGTATCGCTGCCGCTCAAGCCCTGGCTCGATCCGATCGTGGTCTCGGGCAGCCTGCACGTCTATATCTGGCAGTCGGCGCGGGGCGAAGTGGTCATCGGCGGCGCCACCGATCCCTACAGTCTCTACGCCAACCGCTCGTCGCTCGAGTTCGCCGAGGGCACCCTGCTGCCGGTGCTGGAGCTGTTTCCCTTCCTCGCCAACGTCAAGATGCTGCGCCAATGGGCCGGCATGTGCGACATGACGCCCGATTTCAGTCCCGTGATGGGCGTCACGCCGGTTGAGAATCTCTATATCGACGCGGGCTGGGGCACCTGGGGATTCAAGGCCACGCCGGTCTGCGGCAAGCGGATGGCGGAGCTCATCGCCACCGGGCGCACGCCCGACCTCTTGGAGCCGTTTCGCCTCAGCCGCTTCGCCGAGTTCGAGCAGGTCGGCGAAAAGGGCGCGGCCTCGGTGGGCCACTAGATGCACTACCCGTGAAGTTTGCTCTCAGATCTGAGCCTTCAGGCCAAGCACGCCGGGACGGTTCTGAAGCCGTTCGCCCTGAGCTTGTCGAAGGGCGTGGTTCGACAGGCTCACCACGAACGGGATCGGCATGTCTGCGGATGCGCACGTACAAGCAATGTTCGCGGGCACCAAGACTCGGTGCGGACGCATGAAGATCATACCGTGCCCGCTCAATGGGCCGCGCCCTATCCAGGAGTTCACCTGCGGTGGCGAGGTCGTGATGCCGTCCGATCCCGACCGCGCCGACGCCGAAGCCTGGGCCGAC
Organism: Chloroflexota bacterium; assembly: GCA_034421255.1. GTDB lineage: Bacteria > Chloroflexota > UBA11872 > UBA11872 > UBA11872 > JAJECS01. The sequence goes on from DAOUKN010000100.1 coordinate 1,481, forward strand.
TACCTCTTCCTGCACGAAAACGCCGCCGGAATCGTGCGCGAGTGGTGGTATCACGTGCCCACGAGCTTCTGGTTTATCGCGGACCGCGACACGGTCTCCGATGAGATCGTGCGCACGTTCCTGACGCGCGAGCTGTTCGGCCCCGACGCACTGCCGGACCGACCATGACGCGCGAGCGCCTGCCGCCGCCGGCCGGAAGCCGGATCGACCGAACCCGGCCCGTGACGTTCGAGTTCGAGGGCCGCGACTACACCGCCTATGCGGGCGACACCATCGCCAGTGCGCTGGCCGCGCACGGGGTGTGGTGCCTGTCGCGTTCCTTCAAGCTGCATCGCCCGCGGGGGTCGTTTGGCTTCGCCGGCGACGAGGCGGGCTCCCTGGTCCAACTCGAAACCGAACCCAATGTGCACGCCGACACGCGCGGCATCGAGCCCGGCATGCGGGTGCAGGCACAGAACACGGTCGGCGGCCTCGAGAGGGATTGGGCGTCGCTGCTGGGGCATTTCGAGCGCTTCCTGCCCGTGGGCTTCTACTACAAGGCCTTCTTCAAGCCGCGCGGCATCTGGAACTGGTGGGAAAAGCTCATCCGCCGCACGGCCGGCCTCGGGCAGGTCGATCAAACCTGGACGCCCGAGTACTTCGACAAGGCCTATGCCTATTGCGATGTCGCGGTCATCGGGGGCGGCGCGGCGGGTCTGGCTGCCGCCGCCGCGTGCGGCGCCCATGGGCTGGACGTGCTGCTCGTCGAGCGCGAGCCCGAGCTAGGTGGCTGGCTCAGCTACGGGCGGCTCGGATCGAGTGACAGCACCCTCGATGACTTGCGCGGGCGCGTTGAGGCCCTGCCATCGGTGCGCGTGATGACCTCGGCCACCTGCACCGGCTGGTATGCCGACACCTGGCTGGCGGTGGCGCGGGGCAATCGCCTCCACAAGGTCCGCGCCAAGGCCGTCATCGCCTGCACCGGCGGCGTCAGCCAGCCGGCCGTCTTCCGCAACAACGACTTGCCGGGCATCGTGTCGGGGACGGCCGCGCAGCGTCTCATCCGGCACCACGGCGTCCGGCCCGCCCGCCGCGCCGTCGTGCTGACGGACGGCGACGAGGGCTACGCCGCGGCGCTCGATCTGGCCGAGCACGGAACCGACGTTGCCGCTGTGGTGGACTGCCGCCTCGATGCGCCCACCGGCCCGATGGCTTCCGAAGCCGAGGCGCGCGGGCATCGAATCTTGTCCGGCCACACCGTGCGGGAGGCTTGGCGCGATCCGCAGCGCCTGCAGATCGGCGGCGCGCTGGTCACGCGCGTCACTGGACCCGGCGCATGCGCCGCCGACGGAGAACAGATCGACTGCGACCTGCTGGTGGTCGCCGTGGGCGTGTCGCCCGCCGGAGGTCTGCTGGCACAGGCCGGCGCCAGGTTCCGGCCCAGCGGGCGCGGCGCCGTGCCGCGCCTGGCGTCGCTGCCGGATCACGCATTCGCCGCCGGCGTCGTGGCCGGGGCGGCCACGGTGGAAGAGGCTTTGGCGCAGGGCGAGCAGGCCGGGCTGGCGGCTGCGGCTCACCTGACTGGCTCCGCCTTGGATGCCCCTGCGATCTCGGCTGGTCCCAATCCAGACGAATCCACCGCGCCCTGGCCCGTGTTTCCGCACCCGGACGGCCACGAGTTCGTCGACCTCGACGAGGACGTGACCGTGCGGGAGATCGAGGACGCGCTGGCGGAGGGCTACGAGGACATCGAGCTCCTCAAGCGCTACTCCACGGTGGGCATGGGTCCGAGCCAGGGCCGCCTCTCGTCCATCGCGACCGCTGCCGTCACCGCAGCGGCTCGCGACACCACCTCGGCTGAAGTCGGCGCCACCACCAACCGTCCGCCCTCCTACCCCACGCGCTTCGGTCTGTTTGCCGGCCGCGGATTCCAGCCCGTGCGGCACACGCCCGTGCACGGCTGGCACGTGGGCGCGGGCGCCCAGATGATGACCGCCGGACTCTGGATGCGACCGGCCTACTACGGGCCTCCCGACGAGCGCGCCGATGCGATCGCCGACGAAGTCTTGGCGGTGCGCCGCGCGGTGGGCCTGATCGATGTCTCCACGCTTGGCGGTTTCGAGATCCGCGGTCCCGACGCGGTGGAGTTCCTCGAGTGCGCCTATACTCCCTCGTTCCGCCGCCTGCGGGTGGGTCGCACCCGCTACGCGCTGTTGACCGACGAGCAGGGCGTCGTCGTGGACGACGGCGTGGCGGCGAGACTGGGACCCGACCACTACTACGTGACGGCCAGCACGTCCGGTGCGGAGCAGCTCTATCCCCTGCTGCTCTGGTATCAGGCGCAATGGCAGCTCGACGTCGATATCGCCGACGTCACCTCGGCCTACGGGGCCATCAACATTGCGGGACCGAAGGCCCGCCGCGTCTTGGAGAGGCTAGGGACCGATATCGACCTATCGCCCGAGGCGTGCCCCTATCTCGCCGCTCGCACCGGCACGCTGGCGGGCGTTGACGTGCGTCTCCTGCGGATCGGCTTCGTGGGGGAGTTGGGCTACGAGATTCACCCGCCGGCGTCCAAGAGCCTGGGACTGTGGGAGGCGCTCATCGACGCCGGACGCGAATTCGGAATCCGACCGTTCGGCGTGGAGGCCCAGCGCGTGCTGCGGCTCGAAAAGGGTCACGTGATCGTCACCCAGGACACGGACGGACTTACCCATCCGCACGAGGTCGACCTGGGTTGGGCGCTGGGCCGCCGCAAGCCCTTCTACGTTGGCAAGCGCTCGATCGAAATCCTGCGTGCGAAAGGACTTGCTCGGCAGCTCGTGGGTTACGCCGTCCCCGACCGCCACGCGCCGGTTCCCGAGGAAGGACACCTCGTGGTGCGGGACGGCGAGATCACGGGTCGCGTCACGTCGTCGGCGTGGTCCCCGGTCCTCGATCAAGCCATCGGGCTGGCCTACGTGGCGCCCGATCAGACTGATGTCGGAAGCACCGTCATGATCAAGTCGGCAGGGGGGCGGCTGGTCGAGGCCGAGGTCGCGCGGTTGCCGTTCTACGACCCCGACAACACCCGGCAGGCCATGTAGCCGTGGTTGCCCCGCGAAGCCCGGTGCATGACGCCGTGCGAGTCGCCGGCGGCAGCTTCGGCCAGCACGCCGGCGTCACGGCCGTCGTCGACTTCGGCGACCCCGAGGGCGAGGCCGCCGCGGCCCGACGGCTCGGCCTGGCCGACCTCTCGCCGCTGCCGCGCGTCGGATTCCGGGGACCCGGCGCCCGCGAGTGGCTCGCCGCGCACGGCGTCGATCTGCCGGACGAACCCAACCGCGCTAGCGTCCAGCCGGACGGCGCAATTGCGGTCACCCGTTCATGGACCGAGGTGCTGGTGCTCGGGGCCCTTCACGGCGCCGACGGCCTCTGCGCCCGCCTCGAAGCCGACGCGGCGGACGCCCAGCGCGCCCGCGCCTATCCGCTGCCGCGCTTCGACGGCATGTTCTGGTTCGCGCTCGCGGGCGCGTCGGCCGCCGACTGTCTGTCCAAGGTGTGCGGCGTCGATATGCGCGAGGAGGCGTTCCCGGTCGGGTCGGTGGCGCAAACCTCGGTGGCTCGACTCAGCGCGGTCCTGGTTCGCGTGGATGCCGGACCGACCCCGCTGTTCCACCTGCTCGGGGACAGCGCCTCGGCCGAGTACGCGTGGAACTCGCTGCTCGACGCGATGCAGGAGTTCGGCGGCAAGCCCGTGGGGCTGCGCGCGCTGCACGCGCTGGCCGGTGAATTCAAGTAGCATCGCGGGTTGTGCGGCGGCCCATTCCGGGCCACGTCTGATCGGGGTCTTCGCCACATGTGCGGCATCGTCGGACTGTTCCTGAAGCAGGAATCGCTCGAACCCTCGCTGGGCGAATGGCTCGAGCCCATGCTCGTGGCCATGGCCGACCGCGGTCCCGACAGCGCCGGCTTCGCGATCTATCATAATCCCGCTCCCGACGGAGCGCTCAAGCTCACCCTCTATCACCCGGACGCCGGATTTGACTGGGAGGCAATCGCGGAAGGACTTGGCACGGCGTTTGTGGGGAGTGTCGATCTGCACGTGCGCGTGACGCATGCCGTGATCGTGGTCAATGCCTCGGAGGCCGACGCGCGCGCCTGGCTTCGACGCCATCACCCGGACGTGCGCATCACCAGCGTCGGGGCCGCGATTGAGATCTACAAGGAAAAGGGTCTACCGGACGACGTCGCCGACAGCTACGCCATCCGCCAGATGACCGGCTCGCACGCGTTGGCGCACACCCGCATGGCCACCGAGAGCGCGGTGACCACCGAGCATTCGCACCCGTTCTCGACCGGGCGCGACCTTTGCCTGGTGCACAACGGCTCGCTGTCGAATCACAACCGGCTGCGCAGCGAGCTCGAGCGCCACGGCATGACCTTTCAGACCGACAACGACAGCGAGGTCGCCGCCGGCTACCTGACGCATCGCATGGCCGAAGGCGCGTCGCTGGAAGAAGCGCTCGAATCGAGCTTGGACGACCTCGACGGCTTTTTCACCTTTGCCATCGGCACCCGCGACGGTTTCGCCGTGCTGCGTGACGGGATCGCCTGCAAGCCCGCGGTGCTGGCCGAGACCGACCAGTGGGTGGCGATGGCGTCCGAGTACCGTTCCATCGCCCACCTGCCCGGGGCCGCGGGCGCGCAGATCTGGGAGCCTGCGCCCGCAACGGTCTACGCCTGGTCGCGCAACTGACCGGATGATCACCGTCGATCTCAACCGCGTTGACATCCGCGAGCTGAATCAACGCCTGCACGATCTGAACGGCGACGACGGGCGGGCTCCGTGGCGCATCGTTGGCCCGGACGGACGGCACTCCATCGCGGTCGGCCTCAACGCGCCGTTGACGGTGGTCGTCGAAGGACACGTGGGCTACTACTGCGCCGGCATGAATCAGCACGCCGACGTCACCGTGAACGGTCACGCGGGCCCGGGTCTGGCCGAGAACATGATGTCCGGCACCGTGCGCGTCACCGGCAACGCCAGCCAGGGCGCCGGCGCCTCGGCGCACGGCGGGTTGCTGGTGATCGAGGGCGATGCCAGCTCTCGCTGCGGCATCTCCCTGAAGGGCGGCGACATCGTCGTGGGCGGTTCCGTGGGCCACATGAGCGCGTTCATGGCGCAGGCGGGCCGCCTGGTCGTATGCGGCGACGCCGGCGCGGGACTCGGCGACTCGATCTATGAGGCCGAGCTGTACGTCGCCGGATCGGTCGGAGGCCTGGGCGCGGATTGCGTCGAGAAGGACATGACCGACGAACACCGCCGCCGCCTCGCCGATTTGCTGTGCCGCGCCGGGATCGACGCCGACACCGGGTCGTTTCGGCGCTATGGCTCGGCCCGCACGCTCTATAACTTCCACGTGGACCACGCGGGCGCCTACTGATGGCCAATTCGCCCGATCCCACCGACCTGCGCCGGTCCGCGACGTTTCCGCCCGAGACGATCGCCGAGATTCAACGCGCGGCGTCGGAGGGGCTCTACGAGATTCGCGGGTGGGGCGCCAAGCGGCGAGTTCCCACCTTCGACGACCTGCTCTTGCTGGGCGCCTCGCTGTCTCGGTATCCGCTGGAGGGCTATCGCGAGCGCTGCGACACCGACGTGACCCTGGGCACGCGCTATGCCAAGCAGCCGATCGAGCTCGAGATTCCCGTCACCATTGCCGGCATGAGCTTCGGGTCGCTGAGCGCCAACGCCAAGGAGGCGCTGGGCATGGCCGCCACCGAAATGGGCACTAGCACCACCACCGGTGACGGCGGCATGACCGACGAGGAGCGCGTCGCGTCCAAGACGCTGGTCTACCAGGTCCTGCCGTCACGCTACGGGCTCAATCCCGACGACCTGCGCCGCGCCGACGCCATCGAGATCGTGGTTGGCCAGGGCGCCAAGCCGGGCGGCGGCGGCATGCTGCTTGGGCTCAAGGTCAGCGACCGCGTCGCCGACATGCGCACGCTGCCGCCGGGCATCGACCAGCGCAGCGCCAGCCGCCATCCGGACTGGACCGGTCCCGACGACCTGACCATCAAGATTCGCGAGCTGCGCGAGATCACGGATTGGCAAAAGCCGATCTACGTGAAAATGGCCGCCACGCGCGTGCAATACGACGTCCAACTGGCGGTGAAGGCCGGCGCGGACGTGATCGTGCTGGACGGCATGCAGGGCGGCACGGGCGCGACGCAGGACATCTTCATCGAGCACGTCGGCATCCCGACCCTGCCGGCCGTGCGGCAGGCCACCGACACGCTGCAGGAGCTGGGCATGCATCGCAAGGTGCAGCTGGTGGTGTCGGGCGGGATTCGCAGCGGGGCCGACGTGGCCAAGGCGCTGGCCCTGGGCGCGGACGCCGTTTCCATCGGCGTCGCCGCGCTCATCGCGCTTAACTGCAACCGGCCGCTGTACCTGGAGGACTATGCGGCCTTGGGCACCGCCCCCGGCTACTGCCACCACTGCCAGACCGGCCGCTGTCCCGTCGGCGTCACGACCCAGGACCCGGAGCTCGAAGCACGGCTGGAGCCGAAGGCCGCGGCGCGGCGGGTGCGCAACTACCTGTCCACCATGGTCCTCGAAGCCCAGACTTTGGCACGAGCCTGCGGCAAATCGCACATGCTCAATCTCGAGCCGGAGGACCTCGTGGCGCTCACGCCCGAGGCCGCGGCGATGGCGCGCGTGCCGCTGGCGGGCACGAACTGGATTCCGGGGCACGGCGCCTCGGACTGACCCCGACCAAGTTAATCATCAGGCAGCCCGCGCGCGTTTCGCGCTACCGTAAGCCGCGATACCCGACCCGGCGCGTTTACGGAGATGGAGCATCGAATGGACCACGATCTGGCGGCCATGGTTCGCGACAAGGGCATGAAATACCTGCTCTTCAGCTTCACCGATCTGTTTGGCGTCATGCGCTCGAAGCTCGTGCCGGCCCATGCCGTCGAGGAGATGCAGGACGAGGGCGCCGGGTTCGCCGGTTTCGCCGCCCACCTCGATATGACGCCCGCCGATCCCGATCTGTGGGCCGTGCCCGATCCGGCCAGCTTGATCCAGCTTCCCTGGCAACCGGAGCTCGGCTGGGTCGCGACCAACCTGGTGATGAACGACGAACCGGTCGGCCATGCGCCGCGCGTGGTGCTGAACCGAACGATCGAGGTCGCCAAGGCGCGCGGCTTCCAGATGAAGTCTGGCGTCGAGTGCGAGTTCTTCCTGCTTGAGGCTGACGGCTCGGGCATCGCCGACGGGCAGGACACCCAGGACAAGCCCTGCTACGACCAGATGGCGCTGCTACGGCGCTACGAGCTCATCCGCGAAATCTGCGACGTGATGAATGAGCTCGGCTGGAGGCCTTATCAGAACGACCACGAGGACGCGAACGGTCAGTTCGAGATGAACTGGAACTACAGCGACGTGCTCACCACCGCTGACCGCCACGCCTTCTTCAAGTTCATGGTCCGCCACCTGGCCGAGAAGCACGGCTTGCGCGCCACCTTCATGCCCAAGCCGTTCACCCAACTCACCGGGAGCGGCTGTCACGTCCACTTCTCGCTGTGGGACGCCTCGGGCGACACCAACGTATTCCTGGACAAATCCGAGGAGATGGGCCTATCCGAGACGGCCTATCACTTCCTGGGCGGGGTGCTGAACGCCGCGCCGGCCCTGGCCGCCATCACCAACCCCACGGTCAATAGCTACAAGCGGCTGAATGCGCCGACTACCACATCCGGCTCGACGTGGGCGCCGAACGCGATCAGCTACGCCGGCAACAACCGCACCCACATGGTGCGCATTCCCGACGCCGGACGGCTCGAGACGCGCCTTCCGGACGGCGCCGCCAACCCTTATCTGCTGCAAGCCGCCCTGCTGGCCGCGGGGCTGGACGGCATCGAGCAGCGGCGCGATCCGGGCGAACGCCTCGACAACAACATGTACGAGGCCGGCCCCGAGGTCGACGTCCCGCGATTGCCGTTGAACCTGCTGGATGCGCTGCGGAACCTGGACGGCAGCCCGGAGCTGCGCGCCGGACTGGGCGACGAGCTGGTGAGCAGCTACGTGAGCCTGAAGATGGCCAACTGGCACGACTTCATGTCGCACACCAGCGAGTGGGAGCGCGCCAACACGCTGGATATTTAGGAGGCCTTTTCCCCATCACCAAGGTCCTTGGTGTATTCCATTCGTCATTCCGGCGAAAGCCGAAATCCAGGCCCCGCTGAATCGGTTCCCCGCTAGATGTGTCCTGGTGCTGTAGGGGCGGTTCGCGAACCGCCCATTTCGGACTCTTGAGGCTTTGGCGGTTCGTGGTTGGTCAGCCCGGCGTGACGTACCTCAGGTCCCAGTCGCCGAACGTCTGCAGCGGCGTGACGCGCGCGTCGATATCCGGCGCGCCGTCGGCTCGCCACGCGTCGATCTCCTCGCGGTGCCCCAGGCGGCGCAACGCGTTCCACATCCCGCCGTAGTGCGCGCGCCCCCCGCCGCCGGCAGCGTCCCAAAAAAACATGTGCTCGGCGCCGGCGTCGTAGATGTCCGCCGCCCGCCGCCGCAGATCGCCCGGAGGCATGTGCCGCGGCATCACGTTCGGCGCCAGCGTGACCGGCGTCCCGCGCACCAAGTCCACGAAGAACTGCAGCGAGGCCGGATCAGTCCAGGCCGGCGTCATGCTGTCGAGGTCGAGCTCGGACGTATAGGGAATGATCGTGTCGACCACGCCCTGGGCGACCCACTGGCGCAGGTCGATGGCGTTTTCCAGGTTCTCGGCGTCGCTGCTCAGTACGACCGCCGAAAGGTGGTACGGCTCGGTCCGGCGCTGTTCGGCGGCGGTCTCGTCCAGTGCCTGCCGCACCTCCCGCATGAACTGCGTCAGCACCTCGGCGCGGAAGTGCAGCCAGCGTGGATCGAGGGGGTCCAGCGCGCGCGGGTCCTGACCGAATCGCTGCTTGAAGCCCTCGACGACGGGCGGTTCGTACTCAACCAGCGGCGGGCGGCGGCAGTAGAGCAGACAGACGCCGTCGATCGGGCGCTCGCACATCTCGCGCAATAGCCCGACCACGTTTGCGCGCACCTCGGGATAGGTATAGGCCAGGCGAGGCGTCTGCCGGCCCTCGCGGTTGACGCCGCGCCACTCCGGGTGGCGCTCGTAGACGCTGTTGCCCCAATTGAAGTGGTCGTAGGGCGGCGGAAAGCGAAACCCCGCCACGCGATAGGACGCGTGCAGCTCCAGGCCGATCTCGTGGGCATAGTCCGCCGCCACGTCGAACGGATCGATGTTTTGCTCGCGCAGCACGCGGCGGCTCTCGACGTGCAGGCGGTCGAACACGCGGGCGAAGTCGCCCAGCCCGTTGAAGGTGGCTTCGCGTCCCAGGTCGGTGTGGGAGAACATCAAGTCGCCGCGACCGACCTCCCAGTAGAGCCGGGAGAAGTCGGTGTCGCGGTAGCACTCGATCTCGCGTTGGATGTCACGCGCCGAGGTGAGACGCCAGAGACCCAGCGGGCCGTTGGCGTCCTGGTGCGCGTAGAGTCGCCGGGTGTCGCGGCGCGCCGAATCCGCCTGGACGCTGGCGGTTTCGGCGGTGTCGAGCGGCACCAGCTTGACATAAGCAACGCGCGCGACCCCGCACTGCACAGACCCGGGTCCATCGCCCGGCGCCATCCGCGCGGTCACCTGGCCCAGCACGAGCGTGCGCCCGGTCAGGTCGGCGGTCTTCCAATACATCTCGACCAGCGATTCAGGGGTCTCGCGGTCCGGCGGCAGCTTCATCAGCGTGGGCACGCGTTCGTCGCTCAATCGGACCTCGAGTTCGAGGCCGTCGCCCTCATCGACCGCGCGTCCCGGCAGCACCCCAATCGACACCGCATGCCAGCCGTCCACCTCGAGCGGCAGGTAGATGTCGGGCGCCGCCGTCTCCGGCCCGGCCAGCAGCATCACGCCGTCGAACCCGCCGGCCGTGTAGCTGAGCGTGCGCCAGTGCTTGCGCCGGGGCTTGGACGAGAGCGCGTCCGCTGGGCGGCACCGTGACAGGTCGGTCAGGTAGATCGGCTCCGCGGCCAACGCGCGATCGGCGATGCCCTCACGCATTGGGCAGCGGCCACTCCAGCCGTTCGAGGAACTCGCGCAGCGCGGTCATCTCGGCGTCGCTCGGATTCGGCGCGGGCGAGCGGCGCCAGCGCGGCGCGGTGCCGAAGATCTCCGGAAGGGCGTGCCGCACCAATCCGTCCCAGCCGTAGCTGGTCGCCGCGGCGTAGTCGCGCAGCGGCAGTTCCCAGCGCGTCACCAGACGCCAGGCTGCGGCCAGGTCGTTCGCTCGCACCGCCGCCCAGTAGTCGAGCGCCGGGGCCGGGTGGCTGCACACGAAATAGTCGAGCCACGCGGGACACCACTCGTGGGATGCCAGGATATGGTGCCGCCTGAGGCCGCCGCCGCCCGCCACCGTCCAGCGGTCGCCCCAGCGCATCCCCATCTCATGCGCGTAGTCCAGCGACGCGTCCTCCTTGAAGGCGCAGACTCCAGGCACGGTCGCGAGCGACTCGCACGTGGCGAACGGCACGTCGCCCACCAGCATGACCGGAATCTCGTCGGCAACCGCCGTGTAGTAGGCCGCCAGCGACTCCGGCGTGCCCGGCATGGCGATGGGGGGCCGCACCATGTACAGGTCGAATCCCAGCTCGCGCAGGTGTCGTCCAAACTCCACGCACTTGGGCAGTCCCCACATGTTGTCGCAGGCCACGGTCAAAGCTCGTCCCGCCACGTCGCGTGCCACCGCGGCATGGACGTCGGCCACCTCGCCGTCGGTGAGCAGCGACATGAGGCTGTTGCCCCAGGTGAGCATCACGACGCCGCAGCCCGCATCCAGCGACCGATCGATCATGCGCGTCAGCGCGGCGTAGTCGATTTGCCCGTCTTCGCTGAACGCCACCGGGACGGAATTGATCGGCCCGCGCAGGCGTTCGCGAACCTCGGATTGATGCTGGTTCATGCGGCGTCTAGGCGTTGTCGCGTGCCGGTTGCCGGCGCCGCGTCAGCAGCGATGCGAATCATCAGACGCACTGTACGCCCCGGATGGCGCGTCCGGCAGTCGGCATTGCGCGTGGAGTTTCGCCGTGGCGGCGGCTGCTAGGTAGACTCGTGGCCCGATGATGCTCTGGCCTTCATGTGCAAGCGCAGGGCGGGCTCGCAATTGGCCCGCTGCGGGTTGCGTTTGATGGGCATCAGGAGTCGCCGACACGATCCGCCTTACGGTGGCTTCCCCCGGTCACCGAGCGCATTCAGCCGCGGGGCGTCCCGATGAAGCTGGCCTGCATGACCAGCGTTTTCGCCGGCGATCCCATCGAGACGGCCGTCGTCAAGATCGCCGAGGCCGGATATCGCTTTGTGGAGCTGTCGTCGGTCCATTGCGACTACAACACCATGACCAATGCGCTGATCGACAACGTGGCGCATGAGATCTCCCGCACCGGTCTGGAGGTCGTGGCGTACTACCCGGCCGACGCCGAGGAGAACTGGACCCGCATGCCGCGCATGTTCGAGGTTGCGTCCCGGCTCGGCGCGAGCCGCGTGGTGGCGGAATGCGCCAATCTCAGCAAGGCCCGCGAGCTCGAGCCGCTGTGCCAGAAGTTTCAGATCGATCTCGCCATCGCCAACCAGTGGCCCTACCCCTTCGGCCGCCCGTCGGACTACTCGGGGCTGAACGGCTCTGTTGGCGCTCGCATCGGCGCGGGGCCGGACACCGGATGGTTCGCGGCGGGCGGTCAGGACCCCGCGGAGCTGTTCGACATCGCCGGCGACCGGATCAAGGTGGTTCACCTCAAGGACGTGGCTGCCGAGGGCGAATACTGCCCGGTGGATCTGGGAGACGGCATCGCCCGGTTGGAGCCATTCATGGCGGGTCTCGCCGCACAGGGGTTCGACGGGCCCCTCACCGTCGCGCGCGATCCCGGCAAGCGCATCACCTTCGATATCGGGATCTTCGGCGACGCCACCTACGAAGTGCACGATGAAGCCGTGCCGGACGACGAGGTCATGCAGTCCTTGCGCCAGGCGCGGAGTTGGGCGCTAGAGCACGGCGCCGTCGAGTAGATTCCCGGCCGTTGCCCCGCGCCGTCCTATAGCCGATCCTATGCGCCGCCGCTCTTGGGGCGCGGGTCGCAGCAGTCCCGTCCTACCCACCCGTAGTCCGTCGCTCCCGCCCTTGTTCCGCCATTCTCGCCCTTAGTCCGTCATTCCCGCGAAGGGAGACCTTTGAATAATTGGGGCGGGAGCGCGTGGGGAGGGGTATCGGCCCCGCCTGGAGGCCCGGGCGGCGTTCCGGCGGGCGGGCCGGCGC
>DAOUKN010000101.1:0-3003 GCA_034421255.1 Chloroflexota bacterium
TCTCAGCCGAGCCCGGCCACCGCATCGCCCTGGAGCACATGAAGCTCCAGCCGCTGCTCAATCTCGGCATGCGGCTCGGCGAGGGCACCGGCGCGTTGCTGGCGGCGGGGTTGGTGGAAGTCGCCGCCGCCTGCCTGAGCGACATGGCCACCTTCGACGAAGCCGGCGTTTCCGACCGCGAGCCGGCGGACTAACCGCTGTGCGAAGCCTGCGGCTTGCCATCGGGTTCTTGACGGTGTTGCCATTCGCGCCGCGTCATTCGGGACTCATGGGGCCGGCGCGCGCCTATTTCCCGCTGGTCGGCCTCGGTCTCGGCGGGATCCTGGCCGGGCTGGACCTGGCGGCGCGGCAGGTGCTGCCGTTGCCGGCCGTGGGCGCGCTGCTGGTGGCGGCCCTGCTGGCCTTGACGCGGGCCATCCACACCGAGGGATTTCTGGATACGTGCGACGGCGTGCTCGGCGGACGCGACCGCGCGGCGCGGTTGGAGATTCTGCGGGACTCCCGCGTCGGCGCGTTCGCCGTGGTTGGAGGCGCGAGCCTGCTGCTGCTCAAATGGACCCTCGTGATGGGTAGCCCCGACGCGGAACGAACCAGCCTCCTGGTGCTCTTTCCCTGTCTGTCGCGCTGGGGCATGGTGGCCACCATGGGCGTGTTTCCCTATGTCCGGGCACAGGGACTCGGCACGGCCTTTCAGTCTGGCGCCGGCTGGCGTCAGCTCGTGCTCGCCCTCGCAACGGCCGCGCTGGCCGGTTGGCTGCTGCTCGGCAGCGCCGGATTTGTTCTGCTGGGAGGTGTGACGGCAGTTGCGCTGGTGCTCGGATGGTGGTTCAAGCGCCTGCTCGGCGGCATGACCGGGGACACCTACGGCGCCACCAACGAGGTGGGGGAAGTCGCGGTCCTGTTGCTGGGCCTCAGCGTGGCGCCGGGGCTGATCGACGCCCCATTCTGGTAAATGCCGCGAGCAATCAACGGCGCCCGCGGGCGTCCATAGGAGGAACGATGGGTCACTGGTATCTCGTGCGTCACGGCGAAACCGACTGGAACCTCACCGAGCGGATTCAAGGCCAGGTGGACGTGCCGCTGAACGCCACCGGAAGACGCCAGGTGAGCCACCTGGCAAAGCGGCTGGAAGATGTTCGCATCGACGCGATCTACAGCAGCGATCTCGCGCGGACCCACGAGACCGCCCAGATCATCACGGCGGACCGTGACATTGAGATTGCCACCGCTCCCGACCTGCGCGAGCTTTCGTTTGGCGAGTGGGAGGGCCTGACCGACGCCGAGATCGAAGTCCGGCAGCCGGGCGCGCTGTCCGAGCGGATCAGCGCCGGTAATGAGGCATTTGCCGCTCCGGGCGGCGAGAACACCTGGCAGGTGCTCGATCGCGTGCGGCGCTTTTGCGAACGCGCCGCCAAGCGCCACGACCCGTCGGACGACATCCTGGTGGTCGCCCACGGCGGATCGATTCGCGCCCTCGCGGTGGCCCTGCTGGATCTGGCGGACACCGACTTCTGGCGCTTTCGGATCCACTGCGCCAGCCTGGGCATCGTCCGGAATCACTCCGACGGTCGCCTGCTCGTGCGGTGGAACGACATCAGCCACCTGCCTGCCGAGGACCGTGAGACGCCGGTATGAGGAAACGCCTGACGCTGGTGCTGGGCGGCGTGCGGGCCGGCAAGAGCCGCTACGCGCAGCGCCTCGCGCAGGTCGGCCAACGCGTGCTGGTCCTGACCACGGCGGAGGCCGGCGACAAGGAAATGGCCGCCCGCATCGAGGCGCACCGGGCGGAGCGTCCCGCGAACTGGGACACGCTGGAAGAACCGCTCGCCCTCGAAATGGCCGTAGCGCCGCTCTTGCCCGGCTACGACACCGTGCTGCTCGATTGCCTCACCCTCTGGGTCAGCAATTTGCTGCTGCAAGGCGGTGAGTCGCAAGCTCGCCCGGACATTCAGGCCGAGGCCCAACGCCTGCTCCGGCTCTACGAACGGGGCGAGGCCTCGTGGATCGTTGTCAGCAACGAAGTGGGCCTCGGTGTCATCCCGGCGAACGAGCTGGCGCGCGCCTACGCCGACGAGCTCGGGCGCGTCAACCAAATCTTCGCCGAGGCGGCCGATGACGTGATCCTGATGGTTGCCGGACTGCCGGTAAACCTCAAAGCCCTTGGCTCGGGCCGAGGGCCTGCATAGGGAGCCGCCGGGCGACTGCTCCAGTCATTCCGCGACCGATCGCCGTGGCGACGATGGGTGCCGCAACTACGGTATTCCCGCGCGCCGAGGGAACGATCGGCCCGCAATCGGCGTATTGTCGTTTGAGGGGATCAATGGGACATGGCCGACCAGGAATGCGCGCGGGACCAAGAACGTCAGCCCAAATTCTCCGACTGATTGCGGCCGTCGGGCTGCTGGTCACGATCTCCGCCGTGTCGGCCTGCGGTGACGAGCTTTCGCCCGCCCAAACGAGCGATCCGACGCCGGCGGCACCGACAACTGCCGCCGACACCGATGGGCGCGTTTCCGCCGAACCCGCCGATCGGAAACCGATCCCCAAGCCAATGTCAATCGCGTCTCCGACGCTCACACCAAGTGCCGCGTTAGCTCCGACACCGGCTTCCGAACCCGCGCCGACCCGGGTCCAGACAAAGACCTACGGCATCGGCTATCGCAGCGAGCCGGCCGCGGCACGGCCTGATGTTGAGGCCGAATCCGATGACTGTGCAGGCAGCGCCGTGCCGGATCCGGAATCCAATCCCGGCTTGATGAACGACTGCCGCATTCTCTTGCAGATTCGCGACGACCTTGCGGCGGACGGATCGTTGAACTGGAGCGCCGCCGAGCCCATGTCGAACTGGGACGTAATTCATATTGACGGAACTCCACCGCGGGTCCAGGCGATCTACATTTCCGGCGACCAGCGGGGCGGGACCATCCCAGCTGAGCTGGGCGGCCTCTCGGGATTGCTCAATCTGGAGATCAGCATCAACGCATCCACGGGCGCGATCCCGCC
>DAOUKN010000102.1:0-5936 GCA_034421255.1 Chloroflexota bacterium
TGATAGCCGTCGTCCTCGCGCTCTTCTAGGACCGCCCCAACCAGATTCCGGTGGCCCACGCTGGGCAGTTCGGTGGCTCACGCTGCGTGCAGCGTGGGACCCTCTGAGGCCGACCGACGTCGCCCACAGCCTGCAATCGCCGCTCCCGGAGCAGCGCCAGCCCAAGCGCACTAGCCGATGCCGGTCGGTTTCGGCAACAATGCAGACGCACTCGCCGTCCTCGCCCCAGAACGGAGCGCTCTCGTGCACGCGATTTCCTACGCCGCGCCCACGACAGTCGCGGACGCGGTTTCCATCCTCGCCGAGCATGGGGCGAACGCCCGCATGCTCGCCGGTGGCACGGACCTCATCGTGCAGGTCCGTGAAAAGCTCCGCGACACCACGGTTTTCGTGGATGCCAAGCACATCCCGGACCTTACGCAGCTATCGATCAATGCCGATGGCTCGGCGACGCTCGGCGCCGCCGTTCCCTGCCATCAGATCTACGGCGATGACGCCATCGTCGCGCAGTATCCGGCCTTGGTGGACGCGTGCCGGATCATCGGCAGCACCGGAATCCAGGGACGCGCGTCGGTGGGCGGCAATCTCTGCAACTCCGGACCCGCCGGCGACACCATCCCACCGCTCATCGTGCACGGCGCCGTCGCCAACATCGCAGGGGCCAACGGCGAGCGAACCTTGGCGGTGGAGGACTTCTGCACCGGCCCGTCGCGGAACGTGCTGGGCGACGACGAACTGCTCGTCTCGCTGACGCTGCCCAAGCCCGCCGACGGCTCGGGATCGCATTACCTGCGGTTCATTCCGCGCAATGAGATGGACATCGCGGAAGTGGGCGCGGGCGCAGCGGTCACGCTGGACGGCGACACCATCACCGCCGCCCGAGTCTCGATCGGGGCCGTCGCTCCGACGCCGCTGTTTGTCGCCGCGGCCGGCGAGGCGCTCATCGGGCAGACGGCCGGCGAGGCCGCGTACGAGGTTGCCGCCAACATCGCCCGCGACGCGGCCAGCCCGATCAACGACATGCGCGGCACGATCGCGCATCGCAAACATCTGAGTTTCGTCCTAACGCAGCGTGCCTTGCGCGGCGCGGTAGCCCGCGCACGTGGAATGGAGGTCGGCCATGGCCACTGAGATTCTCAGCGGCAAGGTGCATGTCAACACCACGATCAATGGGGAGTCGACCGACTTCCTCGCGGAGCCGCGCGAAAGCCTGCTCGAGGTTCTGCGCGAGACGTTGGGTCTCACGGGCGCCAAAGAGGGCTGCAACGACGGCAACTGCGGCGCCTGCAACGTCATCATGGACGGGCGCCTGGTGAATAGCTGCTGCGTGCTGGCGGTCGAGGCCGGCGGCGCGGACGTCACCACGATCGAGGGCATTGCGGGTCCGTCGGGCCTGCACCCGCTGCAGGAGAAGTTCCTCGAGCACGCCGCGCTGCAATGCGGCGTCTGCACACCCGGATTCCTCGTGTCGGCCAAGGCGATGCTCGACGAAAACCCCGACCCGACCGAGGACGAGGTGCGGTGGTGGCTGGCCGGCAACCTCTGCCGCTGTACCGGATACGACAAGATCGTGCGCGCGGTGCTGGACGCCGCCGCATCCATGCGCGGGGAGGGCTGACCATGGCTGTTGAAACGCGCGAAGAAGCCGTAACCGTCAAGCATCATTCCGAGGACTACAGCGTCGTCGGCACCCGTCCGGTGCGACACGACGGCGTTGACAAGGTCACCGGAGCGGCGCGCTACGGAGCCGATGTCAGCCAACCGGGGCAGATCTATGGCGCCGTCACCCGCAGCCCGCACGCCCACGCCCGCATTCGGTCGATCGACACCAGCAAGGCCGAGGCGCTGCCGGGCGTGCACGCGGTGATCACCAGCGCCGACCTCGCCGATCCCGGCGACAAGGTGACGGGCGGCGGCGAAGCGACCGCCGTCCCGCTGAAGTACAAGAGCGGCAACGTGCTGGCGCGCGGCAAGGCGCTCTACCACGGCCATGCCGTCGCAGCCGTGGCCGCGACTGACGCGCACATCGCCGGTGAAGCGGCGGCGCTCATCGAGGTCGACTACGAGGTCCTGCCGCCGGTCATGGACGTGCGCGAGGCGATGAAGCCCGACTCAACGCTTCTCCACGATGACCTCCACACGGACTTCGCCGGCGAAATGTCCGAAGCGCCGAGCAACATTGCCGCCAAGTTCCTCTTCGAGGAAGGCGACGTCGAGGCCGGGTTCGCCGAGGCCGCGGTGGTCGTCGAGCGCGAGTTCACCTTCGCCACGGTTCACCAGGGCTACATCGAAAACCACAACGCGCTTGCGATGTGGCACGGCGACGGCGAACTCACCGTGTGGTGCAGCAGCCAGGGCCACTTCACCATTCGGGCCGAGGTGGCCGATATCCTCGACGTGCCCATATCCAAGGTCAAGGTGATCCCCACCGAGATCGGCGGCGGCTTTGGCGGCAAGACCACCTGCTACCTGGAGCCGCTGGCGGCGGCGCTCGGCCGCAAGGCGGGGCGACCGGTCAAGATGACCATGGCCCGCGCCGACATCTTGAAGGCCACTGGTCCAACGCCCGGCGGCTACGTCCGCGTCAAGATGGGCGCCGACAGCGACGGCAATCTCACGGCCGCCGAGGCCGACATGGGATTTGAGGCCGGGGGATTCCCGGGGTCGGTCGTGGCTGCCGGGTGCATGTGCGTCTTCGCGCCCTACAAGCTCTCGAACGTCAAGATCGAGGGTTACGACGTGGTCGTGAACCGGCCCAAGACCCACGCCTACCGCGCGCCCGGCGCCACGCAGGCGGAGTTCGCCAGCGAGACGGTGGTGGACGAGATCTGCGAGCAGCTCGGGATCGACGTGCTGGACTTTCGCGAAAAGAACTCCGCGAAGGAAGGCACCTGGCGCGCCGGCGGTCCGGCTTACGGTCGGATCGGTCACGAGGAGTGCCTGCAGGCGGCCCGGGATTCCGACCACTGGCAGTCGACGCTCGACAAGCCGGCCGGCACGTACCGCGGACGCGGCGTGGCCTCGGGGTTCTGGTTCAACATCGGGTTCACGTCGTCGGCCATCGCCCGTCTGAACCCGGACGGCACGGTGACGCTGCTCGAGGGCTCGCCCGACATCGGCGGCACCCGCTCGTCGATCGCGATGCAGTTCGCCGAAACGCTGGGGATCGGCTTCGATGACGTCATTCCGATGGTCGTCGACACCGACTCCGTGGGCTACACCGACGTCACGGGCGGCAGTCGCGTGACGTTTGCCACCGGCTACGCCGCGCATGAGGCCGCGAACGACATGCGCCGGCAGATGATCGAGGGCATGGCCGACGTCTGGGACGTGGCGGCGGACTCCATCACCTACGAGAGCGCGACCTTCACCGCCAACGGCGAGTCGGCCACGTTCAAGGAGGCCGCGCACCTTCTCAACGAGGACACCCAGCAGATCATCGGCAAGGCCACCGTCACGCCGGAGAAGGAAGGCAACGCGTTTGCGGTGCAGATCGCGGACGTGGAGGTCGACGTCGAGACCGGCAAGGTGACGGTCCTGCGCTACACGGCCGTCCAGGACGCCGGCGTGGCGATCTACCCGCCGTACGTCGAAGGCCAGATGCAGGGCGGCGCGGTGCAGGGCATTGGCTGGGCCTTCAACGAGGAGTACTTCTACGACGAGGACGGTCTGCTGCGGAATGCCACATTGCTGGACTACCGCATGCCGACCACGCTCGAAGTGCCGATGATCGAAACGATCATCGTCGAAGTACCGCATCCGGGCAGCCCGTTCGGCGTGCGCGGCGTGGGCGAGGTGCCCATCGTGCCGCCGCCGGCCGCACTGGCCATCGCCATCTACGACGCCCTCGGCATCCGCTACCGCGATTTGCCCATGTCGCCCCACCGTGTCTACGCGGAGCTGGCGGCGAGGCAGAACGGCGCTGAAGCGTAGTCCCCAACCGCGGCACGGCGGCAGAAGCCGCCGTGCCGCGGGGACCACGCGGACCGGCGAGGCGTAGCCGTGGCGAAGGTGCATATCCCCACGCCGCTGCGCGAGTTCACCGACGGTCAGATCAAGGTCGATGTCGAGGGCGACACCGTGCGTGTGGTCGTCGAGAACCTGGAAGCCCGCTTTCCGGGGCTCCAGAATCGACTGGTGCAGCAAGGCGACCTGCGGCCGGGGTTGGCCATCTTCGTGGACGGCGCCAACAGCCGCCGCGGGCTGCGCACCAAGCTGCGTGAGGACAGCGAAGTGTTCTTTCTCGAGTCCATCGGCGGCGGATCTTGTGGCGCCGGACTAGAAATCCAGCACAATTGGTCAGGACGCAATCACGTGCGACCGCACGCCGGCTTCGCACGCGCCTAGGAGGACGCCTGCATGGCGGAAACGAACGGCAACTACAACGTCATCGGTACGCGACCCGTCCGGCACGACGGGGTCGACAAGGTCACCGGACGCGCGATCTACGGAGTCGACGCGCACATGCCGGGCATGCTGTGGGGCCAGGTGCTGCGCAGTCCGCACGCCCACGCCCGAATTCTGTCGATCGACACTTCCCGTGCCGAAGCGCTGGATGGCGTTCACGCCGTCATGACCGCGGCGGACATCCCCGATCCGGGGGCCGGCGTCGCCGAAGCCAACGAGTCGGGTCTCCAGAGCAAGCGCTATAAGAGCGCCAGCCTCATGGCCCGCGACAAGGTGCTGTTCGAGGGCCACCCGATCGCCGCGGTGGCCGCGACCAACAGGCACGTGGCCGAGGAAGCCCTTGCGCTGATCGACGTCGAATACGAGCTATTGCCCGTGGTGCTCGACGTCCGCGAGGCTATGAAGCCCGACGCGCCGCTGCTGCTCGACGATCTCCATATGGACACCGGCGGCCAACTGGCCGACCAGCCGAGCAACGTCGCCTCCCGCACGATCCACGAGGAAGGCGACATCGAGGCGGGATTCGCCGCCGCCGACCGCGTGTTCGAGGGCGAATACACCATGTCCATGGTGCACCAGGGCTACATCGAGCCGCACAACGCCCTGGCCTATTGGAGCGCCGACGGGCACCTGCGCGTCGAGTGCAGCTCGCAGGGCCAGTTCGGCATTCGCAGCGAGCTTGCCGACCACCTGCAATGGCCCATTTCGAAGATCAACGTCTTTCCGTCGGAAATCGGCGGCGGGTTCGGAGGCAAGACCACCATCTACCTCGAGCGGCTGGCGGCGGTGCTGTCCCGCAAGTCGGGGCGGCCCGTGAAGCTCACCATGAGCCGCTCCGACATCCTGCGCGCCACCGGCCCGGCGCCGGGCGGCTACGCCTGGGTCAAGATCGGCGTCACGAACGAGGGCCGGATCACGGCGGCGCAGGCCATGTTTGCCTTCGAGGCCGGCGGATACCCGGGGTCGGCCGTGGGCGCGGCCTGCCTCTGCGCCTTCGGCCCCTACAAGCTGACCGATTTCCGCATCGACGGCTACGACGTGGTCGTCAACATGCCGAAGTCCCACGCCTACCGCGCGCCGGGAGCGCCGCAGGGCGAGTTTGCGGTGGACAGCCTGGTCGACGAGATCTGCGAGGAGATGGGCTTCGACCGGCTGGCATTCCGCGCCATGAACGCGTCCGAAGAGGGCGATCTGCGCGCCAACGGCACGAGGTACCACTGCATCGGTAATCACGAGGTCATCGAGGCGGCGCGCACCTCGGATCACTGGCAGTCGCCCATGGGGTCGGCGCCCGGTCGAACGCGCGGACGCGGCATCGCCTCGGGCTTTTGGATGAACGGTGGCGGCATGTCAACCGCCGTCGCTCAGCTGAACTCGGACGGCACCGTGACGCTGCGGGAAGGTTCCGTCGACATCGGCGGCACGCGCACGTCGGTCGCCATGCAAGCCGCCGAGACGCTGGGGATTCCAGTCGAGGACGTCGATCCGATCGTGCCCGACACGGACAGCATTGCCTTCACCGGCGTGAC
>DAOUKN010000103.1:0-28930 GCA_034421255.1 Chloroflexota bacterium
CCAGCAGCGGCGGTGGCAGTAACTGTGACGGCGTCCTCCGCGACGGCTTCCGAGGCGACCACACCCGAAGCGGCTGCGGCCGAGGCGACTCCGGTCCCGGCCACCACGATCACCGCCGCCCCGGCGACGCCGGAGCCTACGTCCGAGGCCACCTATCTCGCCCTGGGCGAAACGGCCACCTCAGACACGAATCTCCAGGTCACGCTGCTCGACGTGTACGCCGTGCCGTCCATCCCACAGTACTTCGGGCGCGACTTCATGCCCAAGAACGGGGTGTACGTCGTCGTGGTGGCGAGGTTCCAGAACCCCACGTCGGCGCTCATCCAGTATTCGCCCGATCGGGTCCATCTCATCGACGACCGCGGCGCCCGCTTCGGCAATGACGAAACGGGCACGAATGGGCTTTCCACGACGCCCAAGCCCGCCAACGAAGGCCGACCGCTGATGTACACCGAATCATTGCTCCCCCGTGCCACGGAGACGGTGTCCATCGTGTTCGATCTCGAATCCGCCAACGACGAGTTCCGCGTCCAGATCGAAGACCTGATCTACCAGGCGGCGGTTCGCGAAACTGAGCTGTGATCGGGACCTGGGATCGCCGGCGCATGCCGATCCGCGCCGAATGAGGAGGCCTGCCGGATGCCCAACGACAACCCATCCGTCCACAACCCGGAAGGCGTGCATCCGCCCATCGGCGCCTATTCCCACCTGGCGCAAGCCTCGGGCGGCCGCACCCTTTACCTCGCGGGACAGGTTGGGCTCGACGCGGCCGGAAGCCTCACCGGCGACGGCGGCGTGCACGCGCAGACGCTCGAAACGTTCCGCAACATCGGACGGCTGCTCGAGAGCGCCGGCGCGTCGTGGGCAAATGTCGTGCAGTTCACGACCTACGTAGTGGGACGAGACGCCGTCCAACCGTTTCTGGATGCGCGCCGCGAGGCCTTCGCCGCGTTCTATCCCGACGGCGACTACCCGCCGAACACCTTGCTCATCGTGCCGGGACTCGTGCGCGAGGACTTGCTGGTCGAGATAACCACCATCGCGGTCGTCGACTAAGCCAACCACCGCCGGTCATTCGGGCACCGCCCACGCGCCGTCGTCTCAGCTTGCCGGCGGCGCCAATTCTTGCGCTTCGGTGGCCTCGTCCTCAGCCTCAGCTTCGACCTTGGCCTCGCCCTGCTCGACCGCCTTCAGGCGCTCGTTGGTGACCACCATCAGCTTGCAGCTCGCTGCGCCGTCCGACATGCGTGTCGCATACATCGACGTCATGTCGAACTGCTCGAAGAACGCCGTGTCGTAAACGTTGCTCACGTCGCATACCGGGTGCGCGTCCCCCGACTTGAGCCCATAGGGACACTCGAACAGCTCGACAATGGCCGACTCGGGCGCCTTTTGCCGCACCGTGATGTGCTCGCTGCCGACGAGTTGGCGCCGCTGGCGCACCCACGCGGCCACCAGCTCCAGGACGTCGGGGTCTTCGTCGCCCTCGGCGGCGGCCACGGCGTCGGCGCGCGCCTGCGCGCGCAGCGCCTCCTCCGCCTGCTCGCGAAACGCGGAATCGGTCTCCAGCGCCTTCATGATGATGAGGCGCATGAATCCGCCCAGCTGATTCCGCAGCCCAGGCTCGGGCACCTTGCCAATGCCGACCGCCGGCGCGGCCTCCGGTGACGCCGCCGGCTCGGCCGGGGGCGCCGGCACGGGCGGCTCGGGAAGGGCTTCTCGTGGCGGAGGCAGGACAGGCGCCGCCGGGTGCAAGTCTGGCGGCCGTTCCGGCTCGCCCACGTCCGGCGCAAAGGCCTCCAGCCGCGCTGGGGAGGAGACGCTCGGGGCTTCCGGTTTCGGTGTTGGCGCCGCGTCCAGGGCGCCGTTGTCCGCCGCGGTGACTCCATTGGCGGAGAACGTTTCCGAAATCGCGAGCGCCATCGCGTCGGCGGCGTTCGGAGCGAACGACGGCGTGGGCGCGCTCTTCGGCTCGCCGTTCGCCGACGCCGCGCCGTTGGCGGTGGATTCGGCAGGCGGCGGAAGGGCTGTCGCGGAAGTCGCGTCCCGCCCACTAACTGCGTCGACCGCGCCCTGCACGTCCGACACAACTTCGTCCCTGATGCTCGTGACCTCGTCGGTGGTCTCTTGGACCGTCTGCCCGAGCTCGCGCCGAATCTCCGCCAGCTCGCTGCGGGTGGCGTCGGCCTCCTTGCGCAGCTCGCTCATCTCCTCCTGGATAAAGGCGAACTCTTCGGCGAACTCGCGTCGGAACTCCCGCGACATGTCGCGCAGCTTCCGCACCCAGCGACCGACGTGGCGCATGGCGATCGGCAGCCGCTCGGGACCCAGGACGATGAGCGCGACCATGATGATCGCGATGAATTCTTCGAGGCCGACGCCGAACATAAAGCTGGCCTAGTGCGTGGCGCGGGCTTCGCGGTGAAGCAGGAATTCCATCCTATGGGGCATCAGGCTCTCGGACAAGGGGTAGCGCTACGCCGCGCGGGCTCGCAAGGCGTCTCGAACGGACGCGCCGCATTCCGTGGTCGTGGCGTCGCCGCCGAGATCCGGTGTCAACGCGCCGGACGCGGTCACGTCGCCCAACGCGGCCATCAGCAACTCGGCTTCCTCGGGATGGCCAAGGTGCTCCACCATCATCGATGCGGCCCAAATCGTCGCGATCGGAGACGCGATGCCCTGGCCGGCGATGTCCGGCGCCGACCCATGCACCGGCTCGAACATGGGCGGGTGCGCACCCTCGGGGTTGATATTGGCGCTCGCCGGCACGCCCAAACTGCCCATCAGCGCGCCGCCGATGTCCGACAGGATGTCGCCGAAGAGGTTCGAGGCCACGAGCACGTCAAACGTCTCGGGACTGCTCACCATCCGCGCCGCCGCCGCGTCCACCAGATTCCGGTCGGTGCTGATGCCGGGATAATCGGCGGCCACTTCCTCGAAGACCTCGTCCCAGAACACCGGCGCAAACTGCAGCGCGTTGGACTTGGTCACGTTGGTCACGTGGCGCCGGCCCAGACGCGCGGTCAGGTCAAACGCATAGCGAATGATGCGCTCCACGCCTTCGCGGGTGAATACCGTGGTCTGCAGCGCTACCTCGTACGACGAGCCCTGGTGCACGCGCCCGCCGCATCCCGCGTATTCCCCTTCCGAGTTCTCCCGCACGCACAGGAGGTCGAAGTCGCCGGGCCCCTTGCCCGCCAGCGGGGTCGGCAGGCCGGGCAGCAAGCGCGCCGGTCGCAGGTTGACGTAGAGTTCGAACCCCTGCCGAACCCGCAACACGCCCTGGTGCTGGGAAATCTCGTCGGGCACCACGTCCGGCAATCCGCAGGCCCCGTAAAGGATCGCGTCGAAGCCATCCAGGATGTCGAGCGCGTCGTCCGGCATGTACTGGCCGTGCTCCAGGTAGTAGTCGCAACTCCAGGGAAACTCCTGCATATCCCACCGCATGGCGCCGGTCGTCTGGGCCAGCGTGTCCAGAACCAGCTGCCCTTCCCGGATCACGTCAACGCCGATGCCGTCGCCGGGAAGCAGGGCGATGTGGTGAGTGCTCATGGAGTGTGACGGTGTGCGAAGTCGCGCTGGCGAGTATACGGACGCCGATCGAGCGGGTGATCCGCGCATCGGGCGCCTACCGTCCGTCATTCCCGCAAAAGGCCCGTCATTCGTCCGATCAGTCGGCCCGACACTCCGCCCAACCTGTAATTCCGATCCACCCAGATTGTCATTCCGAGCGGAGCGAGGAATCTAAGGGGCAGGCCATTGGGCACAACGCCTGTCGACTCCTTACGGCCACGCCACCACCAGGTGGTGCACTTCGTTTGTGAAACGACGGAATCCAGCCCCAGCTCATCTGCCGACGTGAGATTCGCCCACTACCCCTCGCCCCGGCACCGCTCCACGAATGCGCTGATGGCGGCGGCGACATCTTCCGCCGCCTCCACCTGGACGAAATGCCCCACGTCGTGGATCAAGTTCAACTCGGAATTGGGGATCATCCGGCGGAATTGCCGCGCGACGTGGGGACCCAGATACGGATCGCGGCCACCCCACAGGATCAGCGTTCGGCACTTCAACTGCGCCAGCAGGTCCAACCGCCGCTGGTTGGCGTTTATCTGCGCCGGCAGGCCCTTGGTGATGCGGTGCAACGCTTGGCGCGCGGTGGAGGACGCCGCAAACGTATCGCGAAACGTGCGAGTCAACTCGTCGGAAAGATCTGTGTGCGCACCCCAGACGCGGCCAAGTTGCCAGCGGAAGAGGTTGCCAAAGAGCAGCGAGCGCATCACGCCCATGGCCCGCTGCAAGACCGGGCCCACCAGCGGCACGTGCAGAGCCTTCAGCGCCGGCGGCATGCGGGCCGAATTCCAGCCGTAGTAGGAGTTGAGCAGCACGAGGCCGCGGGTCCGCCCGGGATTCGCCACCGCCCAGCGAATCGCCGCCGGCCCCGTCATCTCGTGCCCCACCAGCACCACGTCGTCGAGACGGTGCGCCTCGATGAACTGGGCCAGATTGCGATCGATCGTGTCAAAGCTGAACTCGAGCCCCTCGTTGGGCTCCGAGAATCCCCAGCCAAATAGGTCCGGGGCCAGCGTGCGCCCCGTGTCCGCGAGCAGCGGTTGCAGGATTCCGTAGACGCGCGAATCGCTGGGCAATCCGTGGAGCAGGACGATGGTCGGGCGGCCCTGCCCGGCTTCGCGGTAGTGGCAGACGCCCGAGGGCAGCACGATGCGCTGGCCGCCTGGCGGCGCCCAATGGTCGTCGGCTGGATTCACGGTGGAGCGCGCCGCAACGCTTGCAGGGCCCACAGCCACTCCCCGACGCCCCAGGCCTGGGCAAACGCGCCGTCCGGCGCGTATGGCGACTCCGGCTGGAAGATCTCGCTGACCGTGCCGATCGCGCCTTCAGCGAGGTGCCGTTCCAAGCCGTCGTCGATCCATTCCAGATCGCGCCGCGTCCGACCGAGGGCCACGGCTGCGCGCACGTACATGCCAAGCAACCAGCTCCAGACTGGTCCTTGATGATAGGCGCCGTCGCGCTGGACCGGATCGCCGCCATACTCGCGCCGATAGGCGGCGTCGCGCGGCGACAGGCTGCGCAGGCCCACGGGCGTGACCAGGTCGCGTTCCACCACCTCCAGCACCGACTCGGCGCGGGCCGCCGGCAGCAGATTCGCGCCCACCGCCAACGCGATCACCTGATTGGGCCGGATGGCTGGATCGTCACCCGACGGCCCATCCACCACGTCGTAGAGGCAGCCGGTGTCGGCGTTCCAGAACCGCCGCGCGAACGATGCCGCGACTTGGTCCGCGAGCTTACGGGTGTCGCCCGCGTCCCACTGCAGGTGATCGAACATGCGTGCGGCAAAGGTCAACCCGCGCCACCACAGCGCATTGATCTCCACGGGCTTTCCGCGTCGCGGCGTCACCACCCAGTCGCCGACCTTGGCGTCCATCCAGGTGAGCTGCAGCCCCTCGGCGCCGGCGGTGAGCAGCCCGTCTTCCGGGTCCATCCGGATGCCGTGGCGTGTGCCGCGAACGTGCCAGTCCACCACGTCCAGCACGGCGGTGCCCAGGCCCTCCAGGATTTCCGTGTCGCCTGTGGCGTCCACATACGCCTCCAGCGCGTGGAGGAACCACAGCGCCGCGTCGAGCGAGGTGTACTCCGGCGCGTCCCCGGCGTCCGGCCAGCGGTTCGGGACCATGCCCTGATCCACGAAGCTCGCGTACGCCACCAGGACGGCTCGGGCCACGTCGGCCCGCCCCGTCGCCAGGCACAGACCGGGAAGCGCGATGAACGTGTCTCGTCCCCAATCGCCGAACCAGGGATAGCCGGCGATCACTGTGTTCGGCAGCGCGGCGTGCGCCGGACCGCCGCGTCGCACCAGGACTTGGTCCGCGGCCAGCCGCAGGTGGGCTTCGAGATCGCTCGTGCATCCGTTCACCAGCTCGGCTGCGCGCCCGTCCGTGTCGGCCGGCTCGCGCTCGACGTCGCCCACGTCCTCCGGCTCGCCGGCGGCCAGCACCAGCGAAGCGGAGCTCCCCGGCCGGATGGTCGTCCGAAAGACGCCCGGCGTGAACGCGTCCTCGTGATCGTCGAACCCACGCCCCCGCTCGATCGCGCGCGCCAAATTCCAGTGCCAGTCGGGCGCCTCGTGAAACTCCCAGCCGCCGTGATCCACGACCAGTGGCGGTGCGTCACCTGACCTCATCGTCACGCGGGCGTCCGCGGCTTGGACGAGCTCGACCTCACGCGCTCCGGTGACCAGTTGATGAAACCACCGCAGCGACACCAGGGGTTGCCACTCCAGCTCGACCGGAGCCTCGCCGTCATTGCGATAGCGAATCACCGTCTGATTGGCGCCGTATGGCATCCACAGGTCGCCCCGCAGCGTTTGCCCGGAAATGTTCCAGGTCCAGTTCGGTCGACTTCCCACCAGTTCGAATCCGGCCAGGTGGCGGTAGCCGTCGGGGTGGACCGTGCCGTCCAGGTACTCATGCGTGCTCAGCCAGGTGCGCGCGCCGTCAACCGCGGCCTGAACCTGCGCGCCGGCCACCATCACCCAGCGGGCGTTGGGCGGGGGCGCCGCGGCCACGAGCAATCCGTGATAGCGCCGCGTGGCGGGCCCGCCCACCGTGCCCGCGGCATAGCCGCCAAGGCCGTTCGTGACGAGCCACTCGCGTTCACGCAGGGGATCAAGCTGCTGTCCGAAGAGGGACGCAGCCAGGCGGAGGTTGGGAACCTGCGGCGGGGAGGACACGGCGCTCCCCATCTGCTCGTCGGCGGCGCCCGAGTATACGCGGCGGCGCCTGCCGGCCTCCCTATAATCCGCCAACCTCATGTCGCCTCCCCCAGCGTCGCCTGCACGGCGCCCGCCCGCCCCCTTTGTCATCGCGATCGGCCTCACCGGCGGTCTGATCAGCGGGCTTGTCGGCGTCGGCGGCGGCATCGTCATGGTGCCCCTAATGGTTGCGATTCTGGCCATGACCCAGCACCGGGCGCACGGCACCTCGCTGGCCATGATCGTGCCCATTGCCATCAGCGCGGTGATTCCCTACTGGATTGCGCACGGCATGGATTGGCTCATCGTGGCCTCGCTGGCCGGCACGTCGGTCGGATTCGCGGTCGTGGGCGCCCGGCTCACCAAGCATCTGAACGCCACGATCCTGCGGCGCGGGTTCGCCGTGCTCCTCATGCTCACCGCCGTGCGACTGCTGCTCTCGGCCCAGAGCGCCGCCATGTTCGGGCAAATGGAAGGACTCCAGCTCATCGTCGCGGCGCTGATCGCCGGCACGTTCACCGGGTTGGTGGCCGGGACCATGGGCGTGGGCGGCGGCATCGTCATGGTTCCCGCCATGGTCATCGTGATGGGTATCGAGCAGCACGTCGCCCAGGGCATCTCGCTGGCCGTCATTGTTCCGACCGCGATCTCCGGAGCCTCGCAGCACTTCCGCCAGGGCAATGTCGATTTCCGCTGGGCCCTCTACATCGCCGCCGGGGGCATCGTGGGCGGCGCCGTGGGCGCGCAGTTTGCCCAGTTCATTCCCGCCTTCGGCTTGCGCATCTTGTTCGCCGTATTCGCGCTCTACTCGGCGCAGCGCATGGTCGGCGTCCAGGGATGGCTGCTGCAGCGCATCCGCGCCGCGCGCACCACCGCGTCGTGATTCGGCCACGGCGGGTCTGGACCAGTCCCTGATGGCCGGGTTCCTCGACGGCGCCCTGGTGCTGGACTTCACGCGGGTGCTTGCCGGACCGTTCTGCACCATGACGCTGGCCGATCTGGGCGCGCGCGTGATCAAGGTCGAGAGCCCCGAGGGCGATGAGGCCCGCGGCATGGGACCCTTCGTCGACGGCCACAGCCTCTACTTCGCCAGCATCAACCGCGGCAAGGAGAGCGTGGCGCTCAACCTCAAGCACCCGCGGGCGGTCGAACTGGCGCTCGGTCTCGCGGATCGCGCCGACGTGCTCGTCGAGAACTACCGACCCGGCACGCTCGAGCGGCTTGGGCTCGGGTACGAGGCGGTCCAGCAGCGAAACGCCGACATCGTCTACGTCTCGCTCTCGGGCTTCGGCCAGGTCGGCCCCTACCGTGATCGCGGGGCCTACGACGTCATCATCCAGGCCATGGGCGGTCTGATGGGGATCACCGGGCCGGCCGACGGCGGACCTACGCGCGTGGGGGCTTCCCTGGGCGACATCGTTCCCGCGCTCTACGCGACCGTCGCGGTGCTGGCCGCGCTCCAACGCCGCGAACGCACCGGCGAGGGCTGCCACGTCGACCTCGCGATGATGGACGCGGTGGTGGCCGTGGTCGAAAACGCCATGGCGCGCTATTGGGTCAGCGGCGAGGACCCCGGTCCCATCGGCAACCGCCACCCGGCCATTGCGCCGTTCAGCACCTTCGCCACGGCCGACGGACAAATCGTCATCGCCTGCGGCAACGATGCGCTCTGGCGACGGCTGTGCGCCGCGCTCGGGTCGCCGGCCTTGGCCGACGACGCGAGGTTCACCACCAATGCCCTTCGCGCCGAGCGCGCCGAAGAGCTGGCCGTTGCCATGGAGGGCGTCCTGCGCGCGCATGGGACGGACCACTGGCTGAACCTGCTGCTCGAGGCCGGCATCCCCTGTGCGAAAGTCAACCGCATGTCGGACCTCTTGCACGACCCCCACCTGCGCGCCCGCGACATGATCGTGGAGATGGATCAACCGCACGTCGGTCGGCTGCCGGTGCCCGGCGCTCCCATCAAGGCGTCGGGCGTGGAAATCGACCTTGGAGATCCGGCTCCGGCCTTGGGCGCCCACACGCGATCCCTGCTGCGGGAACTGCTCAGCGTCGACGTCGCGGAGATGGAGCGCCTCGAACGCGACGGCGCCATCGGCGTCCCCGAACTCCAGTCACCGTGACAATCGAAGTCGCGGCCGACGGATCGCATCGGGTGACCATCGATACGCCCATCGAGATCCGGCCCGCCGCGCCCGAGGATCTCGAGCCCATGAGCGAGTTGTGGGGTCCCGAGCGGCGGCTCACCCAGCGGCGCGTGCTGCGGCGGTACTTCGACGAGCAACGCCAAGACGTCCAGTCCGGCCTTGTGGCGACATTCAATGGAACGCTCGTCGCACAGATGTGGATCCGGCATCGACATCTCGACCGCGGCATCGCGGACGGACGGCGAGCCGCATATCTGCATACGCTCATCGTGTCGCCGTCGTTCCGACGCTTGGGCATTGCCGAAGCCCTGACCCGCGCCGCCTCTCGCGAAGCCGAGGCGCGCGGCGCTGACGTTCTCACCATCGGCGTTGACGGCCCCAACGCCTACGCTCGGCGCTTGTATGAGAAGTGGGGCTTCAAGGCCTACCACGCGACCACCGACCTGCGCGGCGAGCTCGTCTTTCTGCGCCGGCGAAGCTACGGCGCAGAGCCGGGTGCAGGGCCCTAGATGCTAAGCTCGCCTCGGTTCAATTGGCTGTTTTGTTGCAGCCCGTCGCACGTCGTCGTGCGTGCACTCCGCGCCTAGGACCCGCCCGTGAAGGCTTTTTTTGAGGGCTCGTTTGTAGATTTCGCTGACGCCAGGGTGAGCGTCATGACGCACGCGCTCAACTATGGGACCGGCGTAATCGAGGGCATCCGCGGCTATTGGAACGACGACGACGGCCAGATGTATCTCTTCCGCGCGCGCGAGCACTTCGAGCGTCTGCGGCAGTCCGCCAAGATCCTGCGCATGGCGATCCCGCACACCGACGACGAGTTGGTTGACATCGCATGCACGGTCGTGCGGTCGGGCGAGTTTCGCGAGGACGTCTACGTGCGCCCGCTGGTCTACAAGTCGACCCAGCAAATCGGCTTGAGCATGGTGAAGCCGACCGCCAACGGCCCTGCGCTCATCGATGACGAGATCACCATGTTCGCCGTGCCCTTTGGACCCTATCTGGACGTCGAGGTGCCCATTCGCTGCACCGTCGCATCGTGGCGGCGGATCAACGACAACATGATCCCGGCTCGCGGGAAGGTGGCCGGGCTGTACGTCAACTCCTCGGTCGCCAAGACCGAGGCCGTCGAATCGGGATTCGACGAGGCCATCATGCTCACCGAAGACGGCCACGTGAGCGAGGGAACCGGCGAGAACGTGTTCCTCGTGCGCAACGGCGTCCTGGTCACGCCGGCCGTGAGCGACGACATTCTCGAAGGCGTGACGCGGCGCACCATCATCCAGATTGCTCGCGACGAGCTGCAAGTCGATTCCGTCGAGCGGAGCGTCGACCGCACCGAGCTCTACATCGCCGACGAGCTGTTCCTGGTGGGCACGGGCGCGCAAATCTCGCCCGTGCGCGAGGTTGACGGGCGCGTGATCGGCGACGGCGGCATCGGCCCAATCACGCGCGCGCTCCAGGACTTATACTTTGACATCGTGCGCGGCGGAAACGCCCGCTACCGATCGTGGTGTGCGCCGGTCTATCCGGTTCCGGCGGCGCAGACCTAGCAGGGGGGCAAGGAGGTCATCGTCTGAGTTCGCGGCCCTCCCGCACGGCCACTCGCCCATTCGTCCCACCCACCCTTCGTTCAGCCGCTGCCACTGCGCAGGCGTTCCATGGCTGCGCCGGCCGCTGACCCCGCGCCCCATGAGGCGCCGGAAGCGCTCCAGGCGCAGATGGGCGTTCGGTTCGCCAACCCCGCTCTCTTGCGGCAGGCGTTGGTGCATCGCTCGCTCAT
Organism: Chloroflexota bacterium; assembly: GCA_034421255.1. GTDB lineage: Bacteria > Chloroflexota > UBA11872 > UBA11872 > UBA11872 > JAJECS01. The sequence goes on from DAOUKN010000103.1 coordinate 10,703, forward strand.
CAACGAAGCCGACCTGGCGCCAACCGATTCCAACGAGCGGCTGGAATTCCTGGGCGATGCCGTCCTTGGTCTCGTGACGACCGAGTTGCTGTACCAGCGTCATCCCGACTATGACGAAGGGGAGCTGACCCGGGCCCGCGCGTCGCTCGTTAATCTGAACGCCGCGGCCGGCTTCGCCAAGACGCTTGGCCTTGGGGCGCATCTGATGCTCGGGCGCGGCGCCGAAATGACCGGCGCCCGCAAGCGCTCCTCGGTGCTCGGCCGCGCATTCGAGGCCCTGATCGGCGCCGTCTATCTCGACGCCGGTCTGGAAGCGGCCAGGGACTTCATCACTCCCTTTGTAAGCGACGCGCTCGGCGCGCGCGGCCGCGCTGGCCCACAGAAGGACTACAAGACGCAGCTGCAAGAGCGGCTGCACGTCGAGCGCGCGGCGACCCCGGTCTACGAGCTCGTCGACGCGAGCGGGCCCGACCATGACCGCCGCTTCCGCATGGCCGTCACGGTCGACGACGAGCAGCTGGCTGAGGGCGAAGGATCGAGCAAGCAGCGGGCCGAGCAGGACGCGGCGCGTGCCGCGCTTAGGCTATTGAACGGGAGCGGCTGACCGGTGCATCTGCGACGCATTGAGTTGCAAGGCTTCAAGACCTTTTCGCGGCGCACCGTCGTCGAGCTGCCGCACGGGGTAACCGCCGTCGTAGGCCCCAATGGGTCCGGTAAGAGCAACGTCGCCGACGCCATCCGCTGGGCGCTCGGGGAACAGACGCTGCGAACCCTTCGCGTCCGCCGGTCCGAGGAAATGATCTTTGGCGGCACCGCGTCGCGCCCGCGCACCGGCATGGCCGAGGTGCTGCTGGTATTCGACAACGCCGACGCCTGGTTACCCACGCCATACGCCGAAGTGGTCGTCGGCCGCCGGCTGTTTCGGTCCGGAGAGAGTGAATACACCCTCAACGGCGCCCGGGTGCGTCTTCGCGACATTGTCGACTTGATGAGCGCAGGCGGGATCGGGGCCGGCGGGGCCTCGATTGTGAGCCAGGGCCAGATCGACGCGACGCTGCGGCAGCGTCCGGAGGAGCGGCGCAGCTTCCTCGAAGAGGTGGCGGGCATTGGCCGGTTCCAGGCCCGCCGCGACCAGGCCGAGCGGCGTCTCGCCGGGACGCGTCGCAATTTGGAGCGACTGCGCGATCTCGTGGCCGAAATCGAGCCGGGGCTTGAAACCCTCCGTCGCCAGGCCGAGATCGCGGAACATGGTCGGGAGCTCAATTCCGAGCTGCGGGCCGCTCGGGTGGCGCTGCTGCGGCACCGGCTGGATGCCGTCGGTCGGCAGATCGCCGAAGCCGAGGAGCGCGAGCAGACCGTGGCGCGGCGGATGGCGGCGCTCACGGCAACTCCCGCCGACGAGTTGCGACGGCAAGCGTCGGCAGCCGATCTGGACGCGCAGAGCCATGATTCCGAACTGCGCCGGCGCCGCGAGGACGAAACCGCGGCCGTCGGCGCCCTGGGCGCCCTGGAGGCTCGTCAGCACCAGTTGCGCGAACGCCTGGTGCATCTGGAGGCGCGCGCCGCAGACGTACCCGCGCGCGCCCAGGCCCTCGGCGCCCGCGAGGCGGCGCTGGAAGCTGAAGCCACCCAGGAGGACCGCACGCGCCGGGATCTCACGCAGCGCGTCGAAGGTCGCGCCTCGCGATTGAAAGCCCTTTCCGCGGCGCTCGCCGATGCGCGGGCGGCAGCCGACGCCCGGCACGCGCATGCCAGCAAGATCGCCGAACTGACGGCCCGCGACGCCATGGTGCGTGAGCGCGCTGATCAGCTGACGAATGAGAAATCCCGCCTTGCCGGCGAGCGGGCCACCCTGGCGCACGCCCGGCAAGCGGCGGACCAGGAGGCTGCGGCGAGTATTCAGCGGGTGGCGGGTGCGCGGCGACGCGTCGAGCAAGCCGCGGCGGACGACCAGGCGGCCGAAGCCGAGGCCGGCGCCGCGCACGCTGCCCAGCAAGCGCGGGCCAATGACCTCGCAGCCGCCGAGCGTCTGCTGGCCGACCGCGCCGGCCGGCTGGATACCCTCCACGCCGAACGGCGCGCCCTGCTCACCGCGCAGGCGTCAAAGCGGGAAGCCGGACCGTCCGACGCGGCGCTGCGCGACCGAGTGCCCGGCGTCCTGGGGCGGCTGCGCGAGTTGCTGCCGGACGCGCTCAGGCGCAACGAACCGCTGCTCGAGGCCGCCCTATCCGATGCGCTGAACGACTGGATGATTCGCGATCGCGCCGACCTAGCGGCCGCCGTCGCGGCCATTCGGGCGCTGGACCTCGCCCCGGCGCGCCTGCGTCTCCTCGAGGCCTCCGGTGCGCCGGAGATCTCGGACGACGTGCGAGCGGACCCCGACGTGCTCGGCAGCCTCGACGCCTACGTGAACGTCGGCGACGACAGGCTCCGACATCTCCTGCGGCGAGTCGTCGTCGTGGCCGATCTGGATGCGGCGCTGCGCGTGCGTGCGGCCCACGCCGACAACGGTCCGACGCCCATGATCGTGGCCCTCGCGGGCGCCGCCATCGACGCGGACGGGTCGATTCGAATCGGTTCGACTGAAGCCACGGCCGATCCCATCGCCGAACGGCTGGAGCGCATTGCCGAGGCCATCGCGCAGGCGGGCCGTGATCGCGACCAGTCGGCGCGGGCGCTGGAGGCGGCATCGGAGTCGGCCCAGGCAGCCACGGCGCGCGCCGATGCCGCGCGCAAATCCCGCGCCGAGTGGACCGCCGCGCACGCTGCGGCGCGTGAGGCGCTGACCGTGGCCGCGGTGGCGACGGAACGAATCTCGGCCCGGGCCACCACGCTGGCGGAGCGGCATGCCGACGCCGCGGCGCGTCTCACCGCCCTGGACGCCGAGCTCAAGCGCCTGGCGGATGAGCGCGAGGATGTCGAGCGCGCCCGCAACGCGCTGCCGGCGGAGTCAAGCTCGCCCGCGCAAGGCCCGGCTGACCTCGCGTCAGTGGAGCGCGAGCACGCCGCGGCTGCCGCGGACCAGCGGGCCGACACGGCGCGCGTGGCCGAGCTCCGCGCGCGTCGCGTGATGCGCGCGGAGTTGCTGCAACAGGTGACTGCCGAGCGTGAGCAGGTGACGGCGGTTGCGGACGAGATCGCCACCGCCCGCACCGCCACGCGCCAGGAGCGCGACGCGATCGGGGCCGAGCACGACGCCGCCGTCGCGGCGGCCGAGGCCGCGCGTGAGGCCTCGCGGGCCGCGGAGCGTCAGCTGCTCGAGGTCCGCCTGACCGCGCAGCGTCTCCACTTGCAGGCCGCGCAGCGGGCGGACGAAGAGCGGCGCGTGGGCGAAGACCTCTCCGCGGCCCAGCGCGAGACCGAGCGCCTGGCCGAGCGGCAGAACGAGTTGCGGCGCGCCGCACGCGACGATCTGGGTCTCGCGGACCTGACGCCGAAGCGTCTCGACGAGCCGCTCGGACGCGTCGAGCGTCGGGCCGCCGACCTGAGGCGAGACCTCGCGGAGCTCGGTCCGCTGAATCCGCTGGCGCCCGAGGCTTACCGCGAGCAGCAGGCGCGCGTCGACGATGCGCGGTCGCAGATCGCCGATCTCGAAGGGGCGGAGGCGAACCTGCGGGCCCTCACGGCCCGCCTGCAGCGGGAGCTCCACAGCCAATTCGTCACCACCTTCGACGAAATCAACACCCACTTCAGCCGCCTCTTCCGGGAGCTCTTCGGCGGCGGCTCGGCCACGATGGCGCTCACTACCCCCGATGACGTTGAGACCACGGGCGTCGAGTTCCACGTCAAGCTCCCCGGCCGCCGGAAGCAAGAGCTGGCCGCTCTCTCCGGCGGCGAGCGCGCGCTCGTGGCCGCGGCGCTGATCATGGCCCTGCTGCACGTGCGGCAAAGTCCGTTCTGCGTGCTCGACGAGGTCGACGCCGCGCTCGACGATGCCAACGTCGCGCGCTTCTGCCGCCAGCTCCACAAGCTCGGCGATCACAGCCAACTCCTCGTGATCACGCACAACGCCATCACGGTTGAGTCGGCGGCGGCGATTTACGGGGTGACCATGCACGAGGACGGCGTCTCGGACCTGCTCTCGCTGTCGCTGAACGGCGCTGCGGCAAACGGTGTGAACGGGCATCAGGCCGCGAACGGTCACCATGCCGCGAACGGCCGGGCAGCCTCCGCGAAAGCGCCGTCGCTCACCTAGCCGGCACAGGAACGAGCATGACCGGGCGTAGCCCGAGCCGGAGATGGGCTGCACTTCTGGCGCGCACCCCGCGGCGTCCCATGGGCCGGCGCCGGCGCGTGCCGGTGGTCCGCCGGCCGGCTCCTGAAAGCCGCACGGCCTCACCGCGCGCCTGGCTGCTGCTCGGGGTCACGGCGGCCGGAGCCGTGGTGTTCTCCCTCATCCTGGCGGTCATTGGGAATCCGGTGGAAGGCGTGGACGAGATCCTGGGCGAGGCCCAGCTTCTTCTCGCCCCGGCGCCGGAGGCGGCCAACCCTGAGGCGTTGCTGGTTCCGCGGGCCGACGACGGTCGCGCCACGCAAGCGAGCGTGCCGGAATTGCTGGGACTCACCCGGTCGGCCGCTGAAGCCGCCGCAGCCGCCACCGAGTTCCGCATCGTGTTTGACGAAGACTTCAGCGAATTCGTCGCGGAGGGTTTGGTCAGCCGGCAAACGCCCGATGCGGGCAGCCTCCGGAGCACCGAGGAGCCGCTGAGGGCCACGCTGAGCCTGGGACGACCCCAGGCGGCCGTTCCCAGCGTCGTGGGTCTCGCCGCGGCGGAGGCGCGCGCCCGGCTCGCCGCCGGCGGCTTCCAGGTGCTGGAGGTCGCGGCGTTCAGCCGCGACGTGCCGGCCGATCACGTGCTGCGACAGGATCCCATCGCCGGCAGCGTGATCAATCGGCGCTCGGCCGTCGTGCTGCACCTTAGCCGCGGCGTCGAAACCGTCACCGTGCCGCCGCTCGCCGGCCGCTCCGAGGACGACGCGCGCCGCGCCGTCGAGCTCGCCGGACTCGCGCTGGCCGAGGTCGTCTACAAGGAGACCGGCAGCGTGCCGAACGGGGTGGTCGAGTCCCAGCATCCCGAACCCGGCGCGTCTCTCGCCCGCGGGAGCGACGTGGAGTTGACCGTCGTTCGCGTGGGTGAGATCGAGGTGCCCGAGCTGCGCGGATTGTCGGCCGCGGCGGCCGAGCGCGAGTTGCTCGACCGCGGCCTCTTCATCGGCGCTCTCACCCGGCTGCCCGCGCCGGGCGTGACTGAAGAGCAGGTCATGGAACAGGAGCCCGGCGCCGGCGCGCGCGTGCCTCGGGGGTTCAGCGTACGGCTCACGGTGGCGATTCCCGGCGAGACGCAAGCGGTGCCGCCAAGCGGATAGGCGGCGGCGGCCGATCGGCGCACACGTGCCTCCGTCCCCCGCCCCGTCGCCGCCTGCCGTGCTCACGGCCGCCTGGGGTCCACCTCCGGAATGCGGTCCGCGCGGAGCCGGCTCAGCGCCGCCGCCAGCAGCTCGTCGTCCTCACCGCCGTAGGGACCGTCGGACGATGCGCGCGGCAGGTCCGGCGTGAGTCCCATGTCGTTGAGATTGACGTCGTTCGGCGTGATCCAGATCCCGCTCGTCACCCGCATCACGGACTCGTCCGACAGCCGATGCAACTCCTGCATCGAGCCCTTCCCGAAGGTCTCTTCGCCCATCAGCTGGGCGCGACCGTGCGCCTGGAGTGCGCCGGCCACGATTTCGGAAGCGCTGGCCGATCCGCCATTGACGAGCACCAACATGGGCGTCGTCGTATCGCCTCCTTCGTCCTGCACCCGCCAGCGCGTGCGACCCTCATGGCGGTGATCCTGGATCAGGATGGTCTGGCCCCTGGCCAGGAACTGGGCCGCGACCCGCACGCTCGTGTCGAGCAGACCACCTGGATTGTTGCGCAGGTCCAGCACCAGGGCGGTGATGTCTTCCGCCTGGAGCTCTTCCAGGGCCTCGCTGAGCTCCCTTGACGTGCGGCTGCCGAAATTGGCGATGCGTACGTAGCCGATCTCGTCGAACCGATCCTTCGTGACCGACGGCACCAGAACGCGCCCGCGCTCCACGCTGACGTCGCGCGTGACCTCGCTGCCCTCGGGCTGCATTGTGAGGACCACCGTGGTCCCCTCCTCGCCGCGCACGCGCCCGCCGAATTCGGCCAGTGACATCCCGCGCGTGGATACGCCGTCGACCGCGACGACAAACTCGTTGGCGCGAATCCCGGCACGCTCTGCTGGTGAGTCGGGCAGCGGCGTGAGCACAAATGGCGTCTCGTCGCGCAGCTCGATGCGGATGCCCACGCCCACGAAGCTGCCGCGAATTCGCTCGCGCGACCGCTCGGCCTCCTCGAAGTTCTGGTAGACGGTGTGACGATCCTCGGTCGCGGTCGCCAGACCGCGAATCGCGCCCTCCCGCAAGATCTCCGGGTCGAGCGGACCGCCGTAGTAGTGGTTCTGGATGACCGTCCACGCCTCCCAGAACAGGTCGAAGTCGACGTCCTCGAACTCGGCCGGCGTCTCGGGCCGAGCGCCGGCGGTCGGGAAGGCCAGCGGACGGACTTCCTGGTCTGCGTCAACATCGGCGGGGAGGTCGGGGGGAACGGCGCCGGCGAGCTGGGCTTGGGGTCGAGGTTCCGGGTCCCCCGCGATGGTGCCGGTAACGAAGCCCGCGCCGAACACCGCGCATAGGGCGACGACGGCGACCGCAATCAGCACGGCCGTCCGCAGGTTGCGATTCATGCGAGGAGCCCTTGGCGATGTCGCCCCAAAACCCTAGCGCAGCGCTGCGTGAGGGTCAGTGGCGCAGCACCCGGGGGCGCCCATTATGCCCAAGCGGGCTTAGCTCGGGCCGTTCGTGGCGGGCGGCGGAGCGGCCGACCCGACCAATGTGTCCGATTGCACGCAGCCGTTGTCCATGTGGATCACACGCCGGCGCAGACGGTTCACCGTGCCCGTGTCGTGCGTGGCGACCACCATGGTCACGCCGTCGGCGTTGATGTCCAGCAGCAGGTCCACGATCTCCGTCGCCCGCTCGGCGCTCAGGCTCTCCGTCGGCTCATCGCAGAGCAGAATCTCCGGATTCGCGACCACTGCGCGCGCGATGGCGACCTTCCGCTGCTCGCCGCCCGAAAGCTCCCGGGGGAACCGCGCCTCCTTGTCGGCCAGTCGCACTCGCTCCAGAACCGTCTTCACGTCGGAAGTCAGCGCTGCGCCGCCCATGCCCCGCACGCGGAGCGGCAGCGCGACGTTTTCGGCCACCGTGGCGTTCGGCAGCAAGCGCGTGTCCTGGTAGACCACGCCCATGCGCCGCCGCAGCCGCGTCAGCCCCGGCCCGGTGATCTCGGCGGTATTGCCGCCCCCAACGAGAACCACGCCGGCATCCGGCTGCTCCTCGCGGGAAATCAGACGCAGCAGGGTGGTCTTGCCCGCGCCGTTCGTTCCCATCAGAAACGCAAACTCGCCGCGCGAGATCGCCAGCGTGACGCCGTTCACCGCCCGCACGTCGCCGTAGCTCTTGGTGACCGACTGCAGCACGATCACGCGGCGCGCCTCACACCGACAGGTAGCGGCGAACCGAGAAATAGCTGCCCAGGCTCCCGACGATTAGCCCCACGAGCAACGTAAAGACCGCCAGGTTGCGCACGAAATCGGTGTCTGTCGACACTGGCAGGAAGGACACGATCCGCGTGACCACCGGCGCCGCCTGCGCGTAGAGCACCACCAGCGCAATGGCCGCGATGCCGGCCCCGACGCCGCCAATGATCGCGCCTTCCGCCACGAACGGACCGCGCACAAACCAGTCGGTCGCGCCGACCAGCTTCATGATTTCAATCTCCTGGCGCCGCGCGAACACCGCGATCCGAATGGTGTTGACAATCACGAACAGCGTCACGCCGGTCAGGGCAATGATGATCACCGAGCCGGCCACCCGGGCCAGGTTGGAAATCCCAATCACCTCTTCAACCACGTCCAGCGGCACCACCACGTCGTCGAAGACCGTGGTCATCGTTTGCAGTTCCTGCGCCAGGTCGGGAACCACGGATGGATCGTTCAGGCGCAGCTCGACGCTGGCCGGCAGGGGGTTGCTCTGCAACACGTCCAGGATGTCGCGCTGATCCACGAACCGCGACTCGAAAATCGCGAGCGCATCCTCCTTGGACACGAACTGGACTTCGCCGACGCCGGGCCGCGTCCGCAGATCGTCGATGATCGCCATCACCTGCGTGGGGCGCGCCTCGTCGCGCACATAGGCAATCAGGTTGCTCTTGCGTCCCAGCGCTGTCACCATCTGGTTCAGGGTGTCGTTGATGGCCAGAAACCCGGCCAGCGTGATGAGCATGATGGCCGTGGTGACGATGGCGCCGCCCGTCATGGTGCGGTTGCGCCAAAGGCCCGTGAGCGCCGAGCCGAGCAGGTAGCGCGCGACGTGCAGCCTAGCCATAGTAGCCACCCTCGGGCTCGTCCCGAACCACCCGCCCGCGCTCGATTTCAATCACCCGCCGCCGCATCGTGTCGACCAGCGTCCGGTTGTGGGTGGCGATCACCACCGTGGTGCCCCGCGCATTCAACTGGACCAGAAGCTGAATGGTTTCCCAGCCGGATTCCTGGTCGAGATTCCCCGTCGGCTCGTCGGCCACCAAAATTGGGCACCGCCGCACCAGCGCGCGCGCGATGGCCGTGCGCTGTTGCTCGCCGCCCGAGAGCTGATGGGGGTAGTGGTTGGTCCGCCGGGTGAGTCCCACCGTCGCCAGCGTCTCCTCCACCAGCCCGTCGGACAGGTGATCGAACTCGTTGGTGGCCTTGAGCACGAACTCGACGTTCTGCCGGACCGTCAGCGAGGGCAACAGCTTGTAGTCCTGGTAGATCACACCCACGCGCCGCCGCAGCTGGGGAACGTCGCGGCGCCGCAGCCGGGTCACGTCGGTGGCTTCCACGAACACGCTGCCGGTGGTGACGGTCTCGTCGCGGTTGATGAGCCGAATGATGGTCGTCTTGCCCGCGCCGCTGGGACCGACCAGGAAGGCAAAGTCACGCTCGGGAATCTCCAGGCTCACGCCGTTGAGCGCTTGCGTGCCGTTGGGATAGACCTTGTGCACGTCCTCCAGAACGATCATGGCCGTCGCCCGCGCCGCACACCCATCGATGCCCGGTGATGCTGAGAAATTACGTCCCGGCTCACGTTAGTACCGAGCATATCCGCGCGCGATGCGTCCGCGCCGGACGACGAGCACGGTTGCCGCGGTCGCGATGACGGCAATCACGGCAGCGGCGGCAACGACTGGCTCGGACGTCGAACGGGCGGGTGGCGTCGCTTCGCCGTCCGGTGGCGCCATCGCGGCGGCGACCTCGGGCTGCGTCAGGGTTCCAAATGACGGACTCTCCACGCCGTAGCTTCCCAGCCACGCGCGATCAAGCTCGTCGAGCGAGATGCCCAGCGCCGCCTGCACCGCCTCGTCGTCGGACACGCCGCCTGCGTAGGCTTCCAGCAATCGCGCCACGCCTTCCTGGCCCCAGGTCTCGATGATGTACGTCACGAGCGAGTTGCTCTGGGCATACGCGTTCACGGCCGCTCGGCTGTCCGCCGGGAAGCTGCCGGTGATGCCGCGGAGCGAAACGAAATCGCCCTGGGCAACGAGCCTCGTCATGATGTCGTCGTAGGCGAATCGCTCATTGATCTCCGCCTCCACGGTCGTGGCCAGACCCTCATGGAGCCAGGCGGGCAATCCTCCAAATGGGTTTCTCGTGCGATGTTCCAGGACGATATGTGTGATCTCGTGTGCGACCGTGGCCTGGAGGTCCAGCGGATCGCGATTGGCCGCCGGGGCATGCAGCACGGTGACGTTCAAGTCCGCGATCGCGGCCCCGCCGACCCACGGGCTCGTCCCACCTCCAAGGTCCCGGCGCATTTGCCCGATGTCGGCGTACAGGATCAGCCGCGTGGGACGTTCCAGCTCGGCGCCGAAACTGTGGCGCATGATGTCCAGGGCCGCGCGAATGCCGGCCCGCGCGTCCGTCTCGACCGCCTCGCCGCCGGCGTAGTACCAGATCTCGACCAGGCCTTCGCTCGCAGTCGTCCAGGGCAGCGTCACGTCGAAATAGCTCACGGCCGCCGGGGCGGTTCGAGTCTCCGATCCATCGGCCGAACGAATCAGGAACCGAAACTCGACCTCGGTGCCGACCACCAGCGGGACGCGAGGTTCCCAGGCGTACGCGGCGCGCAAGAGCCCGTCGGCCACCGCGAATTCCGCTGTCGACCGGCGGACCACGATGCCGTCCGGGAGCCCGTAGCGCACCTCGACGCCGGCGGGCGCCGCGTCCGCATGCGGCATCTCCAGGCGAAATGTGATGCCGGTGCCGAAGTTCACGTCCGCGGTGAGCACGGCCGCATCGACTTTCGCCGCCGCCGGCGTGGTCCATGCCGCCACCAGCGCCAGGGCTACCAGCATCGCGACGAGCGGGCCTCGGACGATTCGCCGCCTCATGACGAGCGCTCCACCGTCGAAGGCGCCGTCGCTCGCAGATAGGTGTCGATGAAGACATCGAGATCGCCGTCAAGCACCGCCTGTGCGTTGCCCACCTCCACGCCGGTGCGCACGTCCTTGACCATGCGGTAGGGGTGCAGGACGTACGAGCGGATCTGGCTGCCGAAGTCCACGGCCTTCAGGTCGCCTCGCAGCCGCACCTGCTCGGCCTCGCGCGCGGCAATCTCGCGTTCCAGCAGCCGTGCGCGCAGCACCTGCATGGCGACCTCGCGGTTCTGGTGCTGCGACCGTTGGTTCTGAGAGCTCACCGCGATGCCCGACGGCTGGTGCGTGATACGCACCGCCGAATCGGTCTTGTTGACGTATTGCCCGCCGTGACCGCCGGCCCGAAACGTCTCGACGCGGAGGTCGGCCGGGTCGATCTCGACGTCGCCGGCCGCCTCCAACACCGGAATCACGTCCACGCGGGCAAATGAGGTGTGGCGCCGGTTGCCGGCGTCGAACGGCGACTGGCGCACCAGCCGATGCACGCCGCGCTCGGCTTTCAGATACCCATAGGCAAACTCGCCCTCGATCTGCACCGTCGCGCTTTTGATGCCGGCCTCTTCGCCGGGCGATACCTCGATGACGGCGGCGCGGCATTTGCGCCGCTCGGCCCAGCGCGAATACATGCGCAGCAGCATTTCGGCCCAGTCCTGGCTCTCCGTGCCGCCCGCCCCGGACTGGATCGAGAGAAATGCATCGTGGGCGTCGAATTCTCCGCCGAGCAGCAGCTGCGTCTCCAGCGCATCGAGGCGGCGAGTCAGCGCGGATGCTTCGGCTGACACGTCGGCGAGCATGTCGGCGTCGTCCGCCTCCGCCAGCTCGGCGAGCTCCAAGACCTCGGCGGCTGCCGCTTCAAGCTCGTCCCAAATCTCGATCTGCGACTTCAGGCGCGTGATTTCGCGCATGGTGTCGCGGGCCCGGACCTGGTCTCCCCAGAATTCGGGCTCGGCGATCTGCGCTTCTAGCTCGGCCAGGCGCTTGGCGTTGGCGGCGAGGTCAAAGATGCCCCCGAAAATCACGCACCCGGTCGCACAGCGAGCGTGCGGACTGCAAAACGTCGGCGGCTTCGAGGGCGGCTGGCATGGCGCGGCGGCTTAGCCCGACCGGACTTTCTTGCCGCGTCGCGCCTGGCGCTTGGCGCGCTTCTTCTCGTCACGCTCCCGGCGTCGGCGCTCGCGGCGCGTCAGCCGCGGCGCTTGGCCCCGGCCGCTGCCGTTCGCTCGATTCGCCACGCTCCCCGCGGGCGCCGCCGCGGCGGCGGCTTGCTCCCGGTGGCGCGAGAGGACGGTGCCGGCCGGGAGTTGCTGCTGCACCTGCGCCCGAAACACGCGCCGCAGAATGTCGGACTGCATGGTGGTCATCAGCTGCTCGAACATCTGAAAGCCCTCGCGCTTGAAGGCCACCAGCGGATCCTGCTGCCCGTAGGCGCGCAGCCCAATGCCCTGCCGCACGTCCTCGATGGCGGTCAGATGCTGGACCCAGAGATAGTCCGTGTTCTGCAGCATGATCCAGCGCAGCAGCGGCTGCACCGTGTCATCCGGCAACTCGTCGATCTTGCGGCGCCAGTCGTCCTGGGCGCGGGCTTGCAGCGCCTCTTGCACGTCATCCGCGCGCAGCCCTTCGAAGTCCTCCGCCCGCAGGCCGCGGGTGGGTCCGCCGGGGATCGCCAGGTATGACTGCACCAGCTCTTCCAGCTCCTCCGGCTCGGTTTGCGGAGAAATATCGTGGGCCGCCACCAGGTGGTCGACCTCGCGCTCGAGCATCTCGCCCACCATGTCGACCAGGTCTTCGGCCTTGATGATGCGGTCGCGCTGCTGGTAGATCACGCCGCGCTGCCGGTTCACCACGTTGTCGAACTCGATCACGTACTTGCGCGTCTCGTAGTTGTGGGCTTCCACCTTGGTCTGGGCGGATTCGAGCGCCTTCGTCACCATGCCGCTCTCGATCGGCTGGTCCTCTTCCACGCCGAGCCGCTGCATCAGCCCCTGGATCCGGTCCGAGCCGAATCGCCGCATCAGCTCGTCTTCCAGCGACACGAAGAACTGGCTCGCCCCCGGGTCGCCCTGGCGGCCGGAACGACCGCGCAGCTGGTTGTCGATCCGGCGGGCGTCGTGCCGCTCGGTGCCGATGACGTGCAGTCCGCCAAGCTCGATGACCTGGTCGTGCTCCCCCTGCCACTGTGCGGCCGAACGCCCCTCGGGGCGACCGCCGAGGATGATGTCCGTGCCGCGGCCCGCCATGTTCGTGGCGATGGTGACCGCGTCCAGCCGGCCCGCCTCGGCCACGATCTGCGCCTCCTGCGCGTGGTATTTGGCGTTGAGCACGTTGTGCACCACGCCCTCGCGCCGCAGCATGCCGCTCAGCTGCTCGGACTTCTCGATCGACGTCGTGCCCACGAGCACCGGGCGTCGCTCGCGGTAGGAATCGACGATGTTGCCGATCACGGCCCGGTCACGGGCCCTGGCCGAGGCATAAACCAGGTCGGGAGCGTCGTCCCGGATCATCTCGCTGTGCGTCGGGATGACCCGCACGTTGAGGTCGTAGATGGTCTGAAACTCTTGCTCTTCCGTCTTGGCGGTGCCCGTCATGCCGGCCAGCTTGTCGTACATGCGGAAGTAGTTCTGGAACGTCACCGTGGCCATCGTCTGGCTCTCGCGTTGCACGGCGACGTTTTCCTTGGCCTCGATGGCCTGGTGCAGGCCGTCGCTGAAGCGCCGCCCGTGCATCAGGCGTCCCGTGAACTCGTCCACGATCACCACCTCGGCCCGGCGATCGCGGCCATCGATGACCTGGTCGTTCGCGAACAGCACGTAGTCCTTGCCGCGCGTGTACATCACCTGGGCGCGCAGCGCCTGCTCCAGGTAGTGGACGAGTTGGAAAGACTTCTCGTCGTACAGGTTGTCGACCTTGAGCAGCCGCTCCATCTTGGCGATGCCCACCTCCGTCAGCGACACGGCGCGGAGCTTGAGATCAACCGTGAAGTCGGTAGCCGCATCCAGGCGCGTAACAAGGGCCGCGAACTGGTAGTACTGGTCGGTGGATTCCTCGGCGGCCCCCGAGATGATGAGCGGCGTCCGGGCCTCGTCGATGAGGATATTGTCGACCTCGTCCACGATGGCGTAGTTGAGCCCGCGCTGCACCCGGTGCGCCAGGTCGTGCACCATGTTGTCGCGCAGGTAGTCGAACCCAAACTCGTTGTTCGTGCCGTAGGTCAGGTCGGCCGCATAGGCCGCGCGCCGGTCGTCGGGCGGCAGGTCGTGCTGGATTACGCCGGCGGTTAGCCCCAGCCGCTCGACGAGGGCGCGTCCGTACCAGCTGGCGTCACGCGCCGCCAGGTAGTCGTTCACCGTCACGATGTGCACGCCGCGGCCCTCGAGCGCGTTGAGATAGGCCGCCAGGGTCGCCACCGACGTCTTGCCCTCACCGGTGCGCATCTCGGCGATGTCGCCGTCGTGCAGCACCATCCCGCCCATCAGCTGCACGTCGAACTGGCGCTCGCCTGTGTGCCGGCGCACGGCCTCGCGCACGGCGGCAAAGGCCTCCGGCAGCAGATCGATCAGCGGCTCGCCGGAAGCCAGCCGCTCGCGCAACTGATCAGTTACGCCAAGCAGCTCCCGATCCGACAACCGCTGCGTCTCGGGTTCGAGCGCATTGATCTCGGCAACGCGGGATCGGAGCTGTCGCGCGGTGCGCTCGGCATCGTCGCCGACGAGGTGTTTGAGAATGCCCAGGGCCATGGCAGCAAAGAGGGTCGGCCGCTCGCGGCCGCTACTTCAGTCGAGTATATCGGCGGATTCGGCCTCTGACCGTGGCATCGCCAACCGGCCCCCGCGGGCTCAGAGGCTGATCACCTGCTCGTAGAGCTCCACGATCTCGGCCTCGGAGGCCAGCCGGGGATTGTTGCCCGGACTACCGCTCGCCAGCGCGTCGCGCGCCATCTTCGGCATGGCGCGTCGAAACGCCGCGCGATCGACGCCCCAGGCGGCAAGCGTCGGCACCTCGACCTGGGCGCAGAGCTCCTCCACCATCCGCATGGCGCTTGCGGCGGCCTCCTCATCGGTGTCACCGGCGCCGGCCGTGCCCATGGCTCGCCCGATGTCGGCATAGCGCGCCACGGCTCCGGGGATGCTGAACGCCATCACCGCGGGCAGCAGCATGGCGTTCGACAGCCCGTGCGGGACGTGGAACAGGGCGCCGATGGGCCGCGACATGCCGTGCACCAGCGCCACCGACGAGTTGTGAAACGCCATGCCCGCGTGCAGCGAGCCTCGCGCCATCGCGTCGCGGCCCGCCAGGTCGTTCGGGCACTCATACGCCCGCACCAGCGACCCGGCAATGCGCGTGACGGCGTCGATGGCCAGCGCGTCGGTAAGGGCATAGCTCTTGCGCGAAACGTACGCCTCGATGGCGTGCGTCAGCGCGTCCAGGCCGGTGGAGGCCGTCACCCCCGGCGGCATGCTCACGGTCGGCGCCGGATCGACGATGGCGGCCGCCGGCACCAGGTGCGCGCTCATCAGCAGCATCTTCACGTCGCGCACCGGATCGGTGACCGCCACGCCGCGGGTCACCTCCGCGCCCGTCCCGGCGGTGGTGGGAATGGCAATCACCGGCAGCCCCGCGCGAGGAATCCGCTCGTACCCTTCGTAGTCGGGCAGCCCGCCCGGATTGCCCGCCAGGACGGCCGCCGACTTGGCCGTATCGATGGCGCTGCCGCCGCCGAACGCGATCACGCCATCCGCGTTGCTCGCGCGAATGTGCCCCAGCGCGCGGTCCACGTCGTCCGTGGTGGGCTCCGCCCCCAGCGCGTCGTCCACGGTCACCTCGACCTCCGCCTCGGTCGCATACGCCTGCAGGACGGGCATCCACGGCCCTCCGGCGAGCACGCGATCCGTCACCAGCACCGCACGCTGGATACCCAGGTCGGATAGGGTCTCCGGCAGCCGTGACAGGGCGCCTTCGCCGACGTGGATTACGGGTGGTACGCGAAAGTCTCGACCCTGGGGCATTTCGGCCATGACGGTCTCCTCTGGCGGCCCTATAGCGACCGCTCGGCGACTTCCTCGAATCGCCCGAGCGAGCGAATGAAGCGCAGGTTCATTTCACCGACCGGCCCGTTGCGTTGCTTGGCAATTGTCAGGCGCAGGTCCACGGGCTTGCCGATCACCTCGTCGTCGCGCTCGGGCTCGTGCAGGAAGACTACGACGTCAGCGTCCTGCTCGATGGACCCGCTCTCGCGCAGATCCGACAGCCGGGGCGTGGGGTTGGGCCGCTGCTCGACGGCGCGCGAGAGCTGGGCGCAGGCCACGACCGGGATATTGAGCTCGCGAGCCAGCGACTTGAGCGAGCGGGTGATCTCGGTGATCTCTTGCACCCGATTGTCGCGGTAGGTCGCGGAGCTCATCAGCTGCAAGTAGTCGACGATCAGCAGCCCAATGGTGTGTTCCAGGTGCATGCGCCGGGCCTTGCCCCGCAGCTCGAGCACCGTCAGCGACGGCGAATCGTCGATCAGAATTGGGTATTCGGCCAGCTCGGCCATCGCCGCCACGGCCTTGGCGATCTCGGCGTCGTTGAGTTCGCCGTCGCGAATCCGCATCGAGTCGACCCTGGCGCGGTTGCCCACGATCCGCTGCGCCAGCTGATGCCCCGGCATCTCCAGCGCGAAGAACCCGACCGGAACGTCGTTGTGCATGGCGGCGTGCAGCGCCAATTGCAGCGCAAACGCGGTCTTCCCCATGCCCGGCCGCGCCGCCAGGACGATCAAGTCGGAGCGCTGCAGACCGCCCGTCAACTGATCCAGCTCCCCGATGCCGGTAGCCACGCCGCTGAGGACGCCCCGGTGTTGCAGCCGAAACATCAGCTGCTCTTCGAAAACGTGCATCACCGCGCGCAGCGACTCGAAGTCGCGCGTCCCCATCTCGTTGGCGATGCTGAAGATGAGGCTCTCGGCCAGATCCAGCACGTCGTCGGGGTCGGCCCCCGCGCGATAGGACGCGCCCGCCATTTGCGTCGCCGCCTGGATGATCCGCCGCAGGATGCCCGTCCGCCGCACGATGGAGGCGTAGTGTTCCACGTGGAACGCCGTGGGCACCGCGTTGATCAGGTCGGCGATATATGGAGGGCCGCCCGCGAGCTCCAGGCTCTCCGTCCGGCGCAACTCGTCCGATACCGTCACCGAATCCGAGCGTTCGTTGCGCGACGCAATGTTGGTGACGGCCTCGAATATGGCGCGGTGCTGCTCGCGGTAGAAGTCGTCGGGCTGGATCTTGCCGCTCACCGTGCTGACCGCATCCGAGTCGATCAGCAAGCTGCCCAGCAACGAGCGCTCGGCATCCAGGTCCTGGGGCGGCAGTCGTTCGATCTCGGTCGTCACAGCGGCAAAACCGTCCGTTTGGGAGTCAATGGCGGCGTGCCATTAAGGGAGCATTTGAAACCGCTCGCCACGGTGTCTTGTGCCGGGCAGCGTAACCGCGGCGCATGGGGTGTTGAATCCCCACAATTCACACTCGCCCGCACGGCCGCCGTGTGGACTGTTCCCTATGTGCCGAGAGTACCAGACAAATTACGAACGAGCGGTGTCGTGCACAGTTACTGCCGGGACAGTGTGGGTGTCAAAGATGTCGAACGGAGGCGGACCGAACTAGCGCGAGAAGTCGAACTCCCCAACTTCGACGGCACCTGGCTCGGCTTCCTCCGGCTCTTCCGGCTCTTCGGGCTCTTCCTCCGGCTCCTCGTATTCGATCACCTCGAGGGTGATGGAGGCCTCGACGCCTGCCGCGACCCGAATCGGCAGCAGATAGCGGCCCAGCGACCGGATCGGGCTGTCGATCTGCAGGGTGTGGCGATCGATCTCCACCCCAAGCTGCTCGCGAATTGCCGAGGCCACGTCCTGGTTGGTGATCTGGCCGTGCATGCGTCCCTGGTCGCCCACGACCACCGCGATGGTGATGGCCTGGCCCTGGAGGGCGCCCGCGATGCCTTCCGCCTCGGCCCGCGCGGCCGCCTCGCGCCGGTCGGCCAGTTCCTGATGAAAGTGCGTGTCCGCCAGTCGCTTGGCGGTCGCGGTCACCGCCAGGCCGCGCGGCAGCAGGTAGTTGCGCGCGTAGCCCGCAGACACGGATGAGACATCGCCAATCTGTCCCAGGCTCGGCACGTCTTTGATCAGCACGACTTTGACGCTAGGCATGTCAGGATCGCTCGAAGGTTTCGGAATGTGAAGCGGCGTAGATCATAGGCCGAATCTACCCGCCCTGCTCGCTGAGGGACTTGAAGAATGCCGCATTGCTTTGCGTGCGGCGCATGCGGTCGAACATCAGTTCGGTGGAGTTCGAGGAGTCGTGCGAGTCCATGGCGTTGAGCATCCGCCGCAGGCGCCAGAAGTACTTCAGCTCGTCGTCGGCCAGCAGCAGCTCCACGCGTCGGGTCCCGGACCGCAGCACGTCCACGGCTGGGAACGTGCCGCGCTCGGCCAGGCGCCGGTCGAGCATCAACTCCCAGTTCCCGGTGCCCTTGAACTCCTCGTAGATCACCTCGTCCATCCGGCTGCCCGTCTCGATCAGGCAGGACGCGATGATGGTGAGGCTGCCGCCGTCATCCACGTTGCGTGCGGCGCCGAAGAACCCCTTGGGCGGGTACAGAGCTTGGGGTTCGATGCCTCCCGAAAGCGTGCGCCCGCTCGACGGCTGCACCAG
>DAOUKN010000104.1:0-6319 GCA_034421255.1 Chloroflexota bacterium
CTCGGCGACGGCAGTCGCCGCGTCGAGGTCGACGTCGGTGACGAACACATAGGCGCCGTCGGCCGCGAGCGCCTGCGCGATGGCGCGTCCGATGCCGCGACCCGCGCCGGTGACCAGCGCCACGCGACGGGCCAGCTCCCGCTCCGGCGGCGCGCGGGTGAGCTTGTACAGCTCCAGCGGCCAATACTCCATGTCGTAGAGATCACTCGCCGGCAGGGCGCGGTAGGCGCCGATGGCCGTGGCGGCCTCGATGACGTCCATGCTGTGGCGGTACATGTCGGCCACCATGCCGGCCTCGTCCCAGGAAGCGCCGGTGGTGAACATGCCGATTCCGGGAACGAGCACCACTCGCGGCGCGGAGTCGTGCTGGAACGCGTTGGCGCCGCCGTGCTCGCGCGCGTAGCGCTCGTAGGCCGCGCGGTAGGCCGCCACGGCGTTGCGCACGCCTTCGGAATCGGTGGCGCGCAGCACCAGCGGCAGCCGCTTTGTGCGCAGCACGTGGTCGGGCGTGACCGGGCCTTGCTGCGAGATCTGCTCGAGGTCGGGCCGGTCCACGAAGGTGCGCACGCGGGGTGAGCTGTCGCAGCGCACCAGGACTCGTTTGGAGGTCGAGAGCGAACCGCGCAGCACCGGCGCCAGCGCGGCCGCGGCCGCCTCGTTGCCGGGCGTGCTTCCATGCGCCGGCAGGTGCGGACGCACATAGTCCTCGGCCAGGGATACCAGCTCGATGTGCCGCTCGTAGGACTCTCGGGCCGTCGCCCCGAACGTCACCAGCCCGTGCATGTCGAGCACCAGACCCTCGACGCCGGGATTTGCGTCGTAGACGTCGACGGTGAGCTGCGCCAGCTTGAAGCCGGGCAGGATGTAGGGCACCACCGCCACCCGGTCGCCGTAGACCTCGCGCACGAGGCGCTGGCCGTCGGCCTGGTTGGTGAGGGCCAGCACGGCGTCCGCGTGCGAGTGGTCGACCCACGCATCTGGCAGGAACGCGTGAAGCAGCGTCTCGATCGACGGACGCGGAGCGTCGGGATCGAGCGAGCTGCGCGCGAGATAGGCCAGCATCTCGTCGTCCGACATCTCGGACCGCGGGCGCAACGCCTCGAGGTCGTCCAACCGCAACCGCGCAAAGTCGCTGGGCTCAATGGTCCGCAGGTCAGACCCGCTACCCTTGATCGTCAGGGCGCGGCCGGGGCGTCCGCGGTGGTCGTGGTCGTCGAGCTTGACGGACGTGTTTCCGCCTCCGTGCAGCACCAGCGTCGGTTCCGCGCCGATCAGCCGCGAGGTGTAGACCCTGAGACCCACCGGGTCGAGGCCTCGCGCGTCGTCGTCGGACCAGCGGGATTCCATGTGAATGCGACCGGGGTTTCAATCGGGCGCGGGCAGTCTACTGCGAGCGGATCAGGACGCGGCCGGCGCCTCCAGGGTCACCGTCTTGCCGGACCCGGCGGCGACGGCGCAGAACTCGTCGTAGGCCTGCTGCAGCAACTGGTTGGGCGCCGCCCCGTCCGCGCTGCGCACCACGATGTCGACGGGCAGCCCCTGAGGGTTGGACATGCCGACATAGGCCTTGAGATAGGCCGACGGAATGCGGCGCATGACCGACTGCATGAGCGGCGACGTTTCGGACTCGTGGGCGTCGATGAACACGCGCATCCGCGCCGACTGGCCGGCGAACATGTGCTCGACGACGGGCTGAATGTGGGCGCGGAAGCAGCCCTGGACCTCGCGCGGGGGACCCGGCATGCACCAGATGCTCGACGCTTCGACCTGCACCATGAAGCAGGGCGCCCATCCCACCGGATTGAGATGCACCCGAGCGGCGGCCGGCACGGTGCCCATCTTCAATCGCGGCGGGCTCGAGGCTTCTTCGAGGCTGATGCCGCGCCGGCGCGCGTAGTCCTCGAGTACCTCGTGGGGCGTGTGCACGCCGCAGCCGGCCAGCAGGGACACGGCCTCGACCGTCAGGTCGTCGGGCGTGGGGCCCAGGCCGCCGGTGGTGATGATCACGCGGGCGCGGCGGGCCACCGCGGCTCGCAACTCGGCCGTGAGCGCGTCGAGGTCGTCGGCAAGCGCGGTGATGCGCCGCACGTCGCCCCCGGCCACGGCCACCTCGCCGGCGATCCAGTGCGAGTTGGTGTCGAGAATCAGCCCGGTCACGAGCTCCGTGCCGATGGCGAATATTTCGACGTCGTCGTTGCGCACGAGCGGTGACCTCACAGGCGGCCCGGTATTGTACGGTCGCGCCAGGATCGCGACCCGCTGCTGATTGCCATGTCCACGACTTCGCACGGCGACCACTTCACGCCCTGATGGCGTCCGACTGGTACGCGTTTCGCGGATTCGACCCCGAGATGGTCCGCGACGCGCGCGCCTGGTATGCCCAATTCCTGCCCTCCGCGGGGCGAATCCTCGACGTCGGTTGTGGTCGCGGCGAGTTTCTGGACGTGGCGGCTGCCGCCGGAATGGATACGCAGGGCGTCGACCTGGACGCGGCCATGCTGGCGCATGCCGCGGCTCACCGCGTGATCGAGGCCGAGGCGCTGGACTTCCTGCAGTCGACGCCCGAGACGTTTGACGTGGTGAGCGCGCTGCACGTCATCGAGCACTTTCCGGTGGAGGAGGGCGCGGCGCTGGTTCGGCTCGGCGGAAGCCGCCTCGTCTCCGGGGGATCGTTGATCGTGGCCACGCCGAATCCCGGCAGCCTGCCGACCATTGCCCACGAGTTCTGGAAGGATCCGACGCACGTCCGGCCGTACGACGTGGAGTTGCTTGAGTTTCTGTGCCGGGACGCGGGACTCGAGGTGCAGGCGTCCGGGGTCAATCCAACGTCCGCGCGGGGCTTGCCGGTGACGCTCGATGATCTTGACATAACGGAGGAATCGTCGCCGGAACGCAAGGCGCAGCCCGACGAAGACCGCGTGACGCGGTGGGTGGGCGGCCGCGTGGCGCGGACGCGCTATGCGGCGGACCTCGAGACGGCGCTGCACGCGGTGAGCGCCGAGTTGCGCCACACGCGTGACGAGTTGTCGAAGGTGTCCGCCATTCTGCGCCGGGCGCTCGAGGTTGCCTACGAGCCGTCGGAAATCTACGTGGTGGCTCGCCGGTCCGAGGAGTGAGTCGCTAGGGCTCCAGGTGTTGCCGGTCGGCGAATTCGGGACTGTCGGCGGTGCCTTCCATCGCCGGCAGGGCCTCGCCGTTGCGGATCAGCTCGGCGGCGTAGGCCTGGATGAGGGGCACGTTGGGTTCCAGCACGTAGGCGCCGTTTTCGGCAATGACCGTGCGCGACAGCCCGCGATCGAACCCGACCGCGCCCTGAACCACGCGCGACGAGTCGATCGAGAGCGCGAGCTTGAGCATGGAGGGGACGAGCTCGAACGGCACGTCGGTCTTGAACGTGTTGCGCAGGCGCTCCAGGAAATTGGGCCACTGAAGGATCGTGCGCGGGGTCAGAATCTGGTCGCGGAGCGCAAGGAGGATCTGCTGCTGCCGCTGATCGCGCGCAATGGCCCCGTCCTGATGGCGCGAGCGGGCGTAGCGCAGCGCCATGTCCCCGTCGAAGTGGTTGACGCCGGCGGGGATGTACAACGGCTCGAAGCCGGTGTCGGTGGCGTTCGGATAGCTCTCGTCGTAGATCGTGGTGCTCACGTCGACCTCGACGCCGCCAAAGAAGTCGACCAGCCGCCGGAAGCCGAAGAAGTCGAGCACCATCACATAGTCCACCTTGATCCCCATAATCTCTCCGACGCGCTGTCGGAGGACATCGGGACCCTCGTTCAGGTAGACGGAGTTGATGCGATACGGGTCGGTGCGGCAGTTGGCGATGCACAGGTCGCGCGGAATGGAGATCAGGGCCGCGGAGTTGTTGGCGGGCTCGATGCGGGTGAGCACCATGGCGTCGGTGCGACCGCTGGCCTCTCCGGGCCGCTGGTCGAGCCCCAGCAGCAACAGGGAGAACGGCCGGTCGCCGGGCCATGTCTGGATCAGGTCGAGCGGATTGGGCTGCTCCACTTGTTCGTCGACCGGGGGCGGCGTGATGTCTACCTTGACCGCCTCGGTCGGTGCGGGGGTTGCCGCAGAGGTAGGTTCGGGGGCCACTGTCGGCCGCGCCACGACGGTGGGGGTCGATTGTGGCGCGGCAGTGACAGGCTCGGCGCTGTTGCTGCGCCAAACGAACAGCCCGATGACGCCGATGACGACAAAGACCGCCAACGAGGCGCTGAGGCTTATGATCTCGGCGCGGTGCAGACGCCTGGCGAGGCGCTCGGAACCGTCGGGCATCAGGCGGTTAGGCATTATGTCGAATTGTGGCGCCCACTATACGACAGGAATCGGCTGCGGTGGGTGTGTACGACGTGAAATTGGCGGAGCATGGGCTGTCTCTCGCGATAGATCGCCATAGGCCGGCGTGACGTTACGCACGGTGGGCACGAATCGGTGACGAGGATGTCCGGCGGCGGCGCGGGTCCTTTGTCGTTGGCCCTCATCGGGTGCGGCGCGATGGGCGGCCGCCTGGCCCGAGCGATGTCGCGTCGGTCCGACTGCCGCCTGGTGTGGTGCGTCGATCGCAATCTCGAGGCCGCCCGGCGGATTGCCGCCGACTTCGATGACGCGCAGGCGGACGACGACATCGACGCGGTGCTTCACAGGGTCCAGGTCCAGGCGGTACTGATCGCGACGCGGCCCGACTCGCACGCGCAATTGATGACGGCGGCGGCCCGCGCCCGGAAGCACGTGTTTGTTAAGGCGCCGCTGGCGACCAAGTTGCCCGACGCGCTGCGAGCGCATGCGGCTGTGCGTAAGGCGGGCGTGGTGGCGGGCGTTGACTTCGCGTTGCGCGCGGCGCCGGGCGTTGCCTTGGTCCGCTCGACGGTGCCGGGACCGCGGGCGGTCGTGCTGCACGCCACGGTCGATTCGTTGGCCGAGAGGTGGGAAGGTGCGCCCGATCACGGCGGTGTCCTCGGCACGTTCGGCAGTCACGCGCTCGATATGGCCGCCTATCTGACCGGCTCGCGTCCGGCGCGGGTATATGGAACCGGCGGTCGCTACGTGCGCCGCTCAGGGCTGCCCGACACTCTGACGGCGACGATCAAATTCGCCGGCGGCAGCGTCGCGCAGGTGGTAGTGGGCGAATTTGGGCGCTCCGAGCACGGCGGAACCTATTGGGGCGCGGTGGACGATGGGTCTCGCCGCGCCGAGCTCTGGAACGACTTGACCGAATCTCGCGTGTTCGAAGGTGAGCGGGTTGTGGCCGAGACGCCGGAACCGGCGGGTGGGATAAACGGCTCCACCGCGACGCTGGATTCGTTCGTGGCCGCCGTGCGCGGCGCTGGCCGGCCCCTGGCCGACAGCGCCGATGGCGTGCGGGCCGTGCAATTGGCCGACGGCCTCTACGAGGCGATGCGCTTGGGCCGCGCGGTCGACCTGGAGCGGGTAGCCTAACGGGCGGGTACCGGACGGAGCGGCGATGCAACCGATTCCCAGCGTGCATGAGCTGTTCATGCACGTGCGGCGGCTCGATCACGTCGGCTACACGGTGGTGCCCAACGCCGTCAGCCCCGAGCGCCTGGAACCGATTCGCGAGCGCTTCGACGCGCTGATCGTCGACCACGAGAACGTGCCGTCAGCGGTGGTGGACGGCGCGTCGACGTCGGTCAAGGGCGTCGGGTCGATCGACCTGCACCGGTTCTTCGAGCTCGATCCGTTGTTCGAAGACTTCATGGACCTGCCGACGGTGCTCCCGATCGTCCAGGCGGCACGCAACCACGACGTGATGTTGCTGTCGAGCGCCATGGGCAACTACCGGGCGCCCAA
This sequence comes from Chloroflexota bacterium, assembly GCA_034421255.1. Taxonomy (GTDB): domain Bacteria; phylum Chloroflexota; class UBA11872; order UBA11872; family UBA11872; genus JAJECS01. Next base: position 5,812 of record DAOUKN010000104.1, read on the forward strand.
TACGCCGGCCGCGACGCTCTGGCACCGCGACGGTGGGCCCTACATGCGCCTCACGATCTACCTGGACGACGTGACGGAGGAGATGGGCCCGACGGCGGTGGTTCCCGGAAGCCACAAGGACCCGAATCGTCCGCCGCCATGGGCCAATCACGGCAATCAGCCGCGGGCGCTGCCGGGTATGGCGCCGCTCACGGCGCCGGCGGGCACGTGCCTGATCAACGACACCAACATCTGGCACACGGCCATGCCCAATCGCTCGTCACGCCCGCGCCGCCTGGTGTGGGTGGTCTACAAGTGGTCCACGCAGGTCTACGACGTGCGACCGGAGTGGTATCACTCGCCGGAGTTTATCGCCCGCCAGACCGATCCCGTGCGGCGGGCCTTGCTTGGGTGTACGGACTAGGGCGTGTTCACACTAACGTAGCGCATCGACGATGAGCGCGAAGAGGATGAAGCCCAGGAAGAGCGCGTCGAGCTTGTCGAAGCGCGAGAAGACGCGACGGAAGCC
>DAOUKN010000105.1:0-7599 GCA_034421255.1 Chloroflexota bacterium
CGGCCGGCGAAGGCCTGGCGACTTCGCCTTGCCGCCGCGCCCGCTCGGCGAACTGCAGGCCGGCAATCGTCGCGTCGCCCTCGACAAGCGCGCGCAACGCCAGCAGCGCATCCTGATTGTCTTCCACGCTCTCCTCCAGCGCGTCCAGATCGAACGCGCGGTCCTGGAGCGCATGCACGTATTCGTGCGCCAGCGTCACCAGGAGGAATGGGCCCTCCAGATCGTGGTCGCCAATGACGACCATCCGCTCGGCCTCCGGGTCGTAGAACCCCGCAACTTGCTCGGAATACAGCGCCAATTGCAGCTCGTAGAGATACTGGTCGGGGCGAATCAGACCCAGCAGCTCCCACTCCAGCTGATCGATCGCGGCCTCTTCGGCGGGATACTCCTCCTCGAACTCGGCGGCTAGCCACACCGCGAACTCTTCCTGCGTCATAAGGGCCGCCGGGACATCCCACGCCTCGAGGCCGCGCCAAGCGGCGACCTCCGGGCCGAGATCCGCCACAAGCGCCGCAAGTTCGGGCGCCGGCCGTGGCGTGGGCTGCTGGGTAAGTGCCGGAGTCGGCGTAGCCGTCGGCGCCGCTACGGTAGATGTCGCCGTAGCGGGCGTCGGTTCAGCCGCGGCGGCAGGCGAAACCTGCACCGGCGGGCTCGCCGGTGGTGGCGACTCGGCCGCCGCTTGGGTAGTCGGAGCCGCCGGCGGGGTCTCGATGGGCGTTGCAACCGCCACCGGCGTCCCGGCCGGCGGTGGCGCGTCATCCGATGGGGCGCACGCCAGCGTCGCCGTCAGCACGAGCGCCAGCGCAGTCGTCCACGCCAGGCGTCGACGGAGCGGACGCAGCCTCAGGATCGCCCCGCGCGCATTGGCCCCGAACGCGCGGGGCTCAGCGCGACCCATGCGGCCCAGGAGAGCTCTAATCAATCCGTTGGGCCGCGCCGCCATCCGTTCGTCCTGAGCTTGTCGAAGGAGTTGGCGAACGGATGGCGGCGCATGTCGGCAAGGGTCTCCCATTTGTTCAAAGGCTCCCTAGCGTTGCCCGACGACAGGAGAGTGGATGGGGTCCACGTAGCGGCAAGTCTCTTGCTGCAACTTGGGCGAGGATATCGTCCCGGCTCGCGGCGCAGGGTGCCGGCTCCTACACTCGCGCCGCCTGGCCGAATGCCCCTGCGGAGCCGCCGCCATGTCACCCGACGATCTGGCCTACGCGCGCGCCGTTGACATCGCGCGCTGGATTCGCACCGGCGAGCTGACCTCGCAAGCGGCGGTGTCGGCCAGCCTGGACCGGATCGAACGCACGGACGCGCGCCTCCACGCCTTCGTCGACCTAGCGCCGGAGCAGGCGCTGGCCGCGGCCGCCGAGGCCGACGCCGCCGTGAGTCGCGGCGACTCCCTCGGACCGCTGCACGGCGTGCCGGTGGCCGTCAAGGTGCAGGTGCAGGTGCGGGGGATGGCGTTCCACCGCGGCTCGCGGCTCTTCGCCGATGACGTGGGCGAGCGCGACGCCCCAGCCGTCGAGCGCCTCAGACGGGCCGGCACCATCATCGTCGGCATGACCGCCATGCCGGAGTTTGGACATCTGGCCTTCGCGCACAACCCCATGGGCCCGACGACGCGCAATCCCTGGAGTCACGCCCATACCTGCGGCGGATCCAGCAGCGGTTCCGCCGTCGCGCTGGCCGCGGGCTACGTGCCGCTGGTGCTCGGCTCCGACGGCGGCGGGTCAATTCGCATTCCCGCCAGCTGTTGCGGCGTGTTTGGCCTCAAGCCCTCCCTGGGCCGCGTACCGTATGTGCCCATCGTCGGCGGACGCGACGCGGTTTCGCACCTGGGACCCATGGCGCGCTCGGCGGCGGACATGGCCCTGGGGCTGGTCATCATCGCGGGGCCGCACGACGACGACCTGATTACGCTGCCGCCCGACGAGGCCGACTACCGCGAGGCGGCGGTCGCCGGCGCCGACGGCGCCCGCATAGCGTGGGCGCCGCAGCTGGGCGCCGATGTGGTCGACGCCGAAGTGGTGGATATCTGCGAGGCCTCGCTCGACGCCTTCCGCGCGGCCGGCTGCGAGCTTGCGACCGTTCCGCCAATGCTCAGCGACGCGACGCGCGAGTGGGCCACCCTGTTCACCACGCTTCTTGGCGCCCAGGCTGGGTACCGGATGGACGAGGTGCGGGCCGTCAGCGAGCCCAGCTTGCTCGCCGCCGCCGAAGCCGGGCTTGAGGTGTCCGGCATGGAGATGATGGCGGCCGGGTCGGCGCGGCGTCGACTCTGGGCCGAGATGGCCGACCTCTTCGCACAGCACGACGTGGTGGTGACGCCCACGCTCCTGATGCCGCCGCTCCCGATCGACGAACCGGACGGCCGGCCCGCCGATCCCAACGTCTGGGCCCAACGCTGGTTCCGCCACGTCTACCCCTTCAACATGACCGGCCAGCCGGCGGCGACGGTCCCCGCCGGGGTCACGCGCGACGGTCTCCCGGTTGGACTCCAGATCGTCGGCGCCCGCCATGCCGACGCCGACGTGCTGCGCTTCGCGGCGGCCTTCGAGGCCCATTGGCCCCAGGCGCACGCGCAGCCGCCGACGCCTGAGGCGTAACGCGCCATCGGCTACCATGACTCGGAAAATGGTCGTAGCCGGGCTGGCCCCGCCTTCAGTGTCCTCCGCATGTGCGGGTGGCGGCGCGCCGGGCGCGTCCGGTTCATGAAGGACAGGCGATGACGAGTCGCTCCGGTGGTCTCGAAGGGGTCGTGGCCGGTACCTCGGCGATCAGCTCGATCGACGGTCTGGCCGGCAAGCTCACCTACCGCGGGATCGACATATTCGATCTCGCCAGTGACGCCACGTTTGAAGAAGTGGCGCATCTGCTCTGGCACGACGAGCTGCCGACGCAGAGCCAGCTCGACGGGCAGCTCAACGAGCTGTCCGCGGCCTACGCCCTGCCGCCGCCGGTCGTTGACGCCTTGCGTCTCGTCCCCCGGTCCACGCCGCCGATGGACGCCCTGCGCAGCGGGGTCTCCATGTTGGGTTCCTTCGATCCCGACCTTGGCGACAACTCCCTCGAGGCCAACGCCCGCAAGTCGGTGCGCCTGCTCGCGCAGGTGTCGGCCGTCGTGGCCACCTTCGCCCGGCTCGCCGCCGGCAACGAGCCGATCACCTCGGCGGAAGGCCCGGTCGCCGACGCGTTCCTGCAGATGTACACCGGGGAGCGCCCCGACGAGACCGCGGCCCGCGCCCTGGACGTGCTCCTGGTCCTGCAGGCCGACCACGAGCTCAACGCCAGCACCTTCGCCGGCCGTGTGATCGCCGCCACCCTGTCCGACATGCACTCGGCGGTCACCGGCGCCATCGGCGCCCTGCGTGGTCCGCTCCACGGCGGCGCCAACCAGGGTGTGATGGAGATGCTGATCGAAATCGGGTCGCCCGACGCGGCCGAGGATTGGGTGCGCGAGCGCCTGGCCCGGCGCGAGCTCATCATGGGCTTCGGTCACCGCGTCTACAAGACCGCCGACCCGCGCGCCACCATCCTTCGCGGCATGTCCCGGGAGCTCAGCCGCACCTCCGGCCACCCCGAGTGGTTCGAGATTTCCCAGGTGGTCGAGCGCGTGATGATGGATGAGAAGGGGATCGATTCCAACGTGGACTTCTTCTCCGCCACGGTCTACGCCGCGCTCGGGCTGCCGGTGAATCTGTTCACACCGATCTTCGCCATGAGCCGCACCAGCGGGTGGACCGCCCACGTGCTCGAACAGCTCGGCGACAACCGGCTGATCCGACCCCGCGCCGAGTACATCGGCCACACGGACCGTGCCTACACCCCCATGGCGGAGCGCGCCTAGCCTCGATCGTCGGCCAATCCGTTCGCGGTAAGCCCGCCTTTCCGTTCGTGGTGAGGCCACCCACCCGTTCGTGGTGAGCCCGACTTTCCGTTCGTGGTGAGCCTGTCGAACCACGCCCCTCGACGCCCTCAGCGGAAGCAAGGGTGCTCGTCCGTCCTCGCGCCCAGCCGCGCACCGCCACCGAATCACCGAAGTCGGTCCAAGGGTCCCGCGGTGCTACACTCCAGCCTCGCGGCATGTCTTGTCGCCGCGCCCTTCCCCTCCGATGAAACGCACGTACCAACCCAAGGTTCGCAAACGCAAGCGTGAGCACGGTTTTCGTGCCCGCATGTCCAGCCGGTCCGGGCGCGCGGTTCTTCGCCGCCGGCGGCGCAAGGGTCGCAAGCGGCTCACGGTCTAGGCTGCTGACGCCCGGCATGGACAGCGGCTCCGTCGCCGCGAGGGTTCCATGAGCGACTGCCATCGGCTTCGCCGCTCCGCCGACATCGCCCGCGTGCGGCGCCGCGGAACGCGCGTGGCCTCCCCCTATTTCGTGCTGTTCGTCGCGCCCGGAGGCGCTGAGACGACCCGTCTGGCCATCACGGCGCCGCGCCGCCTCGGCACGGCCGTTGCGCGCAACCGCATGCGCCGCCGCTTGCGGGCGGCATTTCGGCCACACCTGGCAACGCCGCAACCGGTCGTCGACATGGTGGCGCAGGCGCGCCGACCGGCGGTCGACGCCCCCTGGCGCAGCCTCACCGGCGCTGTGTCCCAATCCCTGGCGCGGGCAGGCGCCGCACCAGTTCCGAGGCTGGCGTGAAGCGACTGGTGCTCGTGTTAATCCGCGGCTATCAGCGGTGGCTGTCCGGGGCGTTTGGCGCTCACTGCATCTACGAGCCGACCTGTTCCGAGTTCGCCGCCGTCGCCGTCGAGCGCCACGGCGTGGTCCGCGGGCTGTGGCTCGCGCTGCGACGCATCGCGCGCTGTCATCCCTTCGCCGCCGGCGGCTTCGACCCGGTGCCCTAGCCGCGGATCTGAGCCATGGAACTCTTCTCCAGCATCGGCGAAACCTGGCAGACGTGGGCCGTCAACCCACTCAGCGAGGTGCTCAACATCATCCGCGACGGCGTCGGCAGCTACGCCGTCGCGATCATCCTGTTCACGATCGGGATTCGCACGCTCATGGTCCCGCTCACCGTCAAGCAAATCCGCTCGCAGCGGCGCATGCAGGTCCTGCAGCCCGAAATGGCGGAGATCCGCCGCAAGTTCAGAAACGACCGCCAGGCGCAGTCGCAGGCCACGATGAAGCTCTACAAAGAGCACGGCGTCAGCCCGCTCTCGGGCTGTCTGCCGATCTTCGTGCAGCTGCCGATATTGCTGGCGCTCTACGGTGGAATCCTCACCCTCAGCGGCCGCGGGCTCCTCAACGAGCAGTTCCTCTGGTTCAACCTGGCGCGCGAGGACGCGACCATCCCGGTCCTGGGTGAATCCAGCCCAACGGCTCCCACCGACGTGCACCTGGCGACCACGTTTCCGATTACGCCGCTGGAGTCGCAGCTTGCCGCGGAGTTTGCGGGCCAGAACGCCAACTTCCGCTTTACCATCGACACCGTCGACCCCGCCGATTCGGCGGCCGCGGTCAGCAGCGGCCGCGCGAGTGCGGCGTTCGTCCAAGAGCGGCAGGCGCTCGCCGACTATCCCCCGGGCACCACGGAAGCTCGGCTTGTGCAGGCAGCCGCGTTCGTCGTCGAGCGCGATCGGCCGCTCACGCGGCTCACGAAGATCGAAGCCGCCCAGGTTCTGCGCGGTGAGATCACCGATTGGTCGCAGCTCGGCCTGGGCGCCGGCCCGATCAACATCTATGGCCTCGGAAACGATATTGGCACCCGCAACCTGCTCTCGGAGATGCTCCTCGACGGCGAGCCCATACCGCCGCGGATCATTCAACTGCGGGCGACGGTCGAGGACTACGTCGCGGAGCTCATCGCCGACCCCGGATCGCTCGGCATCTCCGGGCCGGTCGTGCATGACAACGTGCGCATGGTCAACGTCGAGGCCGAAGGCGCCGACCGGGCGTTCTCCGCGAACGTGGCGGCCCTGCGCGACGAGAACTACTTCCTGGCCCGCGAGGCCTACGTCTACTGGGCGCCGGGTGAGTCCGACGGCGAGAAGTACGTGCAGAAATGGTGGGACAGCCGGCAGGGACAAACTGCCGCCGGCAACGCCGGGTTCACGCGCATTCCCATCCAGCAGGACATGTTCGGCACCGGAGGGTTCTATATCTCGCTGCTGGCGCTGCTCGCCGGAGCCTTCCAGTTCGTGCAGGCGCGGATGATGGCCTCACGCACGGCCGAGGGCCAGCAGGCGACGGTGAATCGGGTCATGCAATTCATGCCGATCATCGTGGTCATATTCGCCTGGTCGTTTCAGGCGGGCCTGGTGCTCTATTGGGTGATTTCCAGCATCATTGCCATCGTGCAGCAATACTTCACCACTGGAACCGGGGCGCTGATTCCCGCGCACTGGCCCATCGCCCGCGACCTGACGGCCCGCCAGGCCGCCCCGACCCCGACAAAGACCTCGGAAGACAAGGAAACCAGCGAGGCCGCGAGCCAAAGCCCAGGTGAGGGCGTGGCGACAACCCCGCGGCGGCGGCGACGCCGAAGGAGGCGCAGTGGCTGACCAATCAACCGACTCTTCCGACGCTCCGGAGAGCGTCGAGGCCTCCGGCGCATCCGTCGAGGAGGCGCTGCGCCAGGCCTTGCGGCAACTCGATGCCACCATCGACGACGTCGATGTCGAGATTCTTTCCAGCGGCGGCTCACGCCTGCTGCGCCGCGACGCGGAAGCCCGGGTGCGCGTGGTGCGCCGCGAGCGGCCCTTCTCCGCCACCATCGACGAGATCGAGCCTGAGCCCTTGGCCGAGCCCGACCCGGAGCCGCCGCCGCGCGCCGCCGAGCCGACCGAGGCGCCGGCCGATCCGCCTCCGCCCGACGACCCGCCGGCGCTCGAACCCGCGGAGGCGCCTGCCGCCGAGCAGCCCGCGCCCCGCGCCCGCGCGTCTCGCACGCTGGTCGAGAGCGGCGAAGAGCTGCAAGACATCGTCGAAGATCTGCTCGTCGGCATGCTCGATCGCATGGGATTCATCGCGGAAATCGAGCTCGTCGATGAGGAACCGCTCGCCTACAACGTCGTCGGCGACGACGATTTCTCCAAGCTGATCGGCCGCCATGGGTCCACGCTGCGGTCCTTCGGCTATCTCATCAACCTCATGGCCGGACGCCAGCTCGGCCAACCGTGCCGGGTGCTCATCGACGTCAACAGCTACCGCGCGCGCCGCGCGGACCACCTGCGCGAGCTCGCCGAGACCCTCGCCGACCAGGTGGACGAGACCCAGGAGCCCGTCACGCTGGAGGCCATGCCCGCCAACGAACGCCGGCTCATCCACGTGGCCCTGGCCGACGACGAAAACGTCCGCACCTACAGCATCGGCGAGGGCGACGAACGCCGGGTCGTGATCAGCCCCAAGGCCTAGGAAACCGCCGCTCGAGCCCTCTCCCCCGGGGAGAGAAAGCGGTGCGCAGCCCTTCCGTCATTCCGGCGGAAGCCGGAATCCAGTCCGGTCAATCCCCAGGGCGCGCCGGATGATCGGGTAGTGGCGGCGCGACGCCCTTCCGTCATTCCCGCGAAGGGAGACCTTTGCATAAATCGGGGGGCGGGGCGGACCATGGGGCGTCGCCAGGCGGAGGATTGAGGAGCGGGCGTATGCACCGGGATATGGG
>DAOUKN010000106.1:0-2781 GCA_034421255.1 Chloroflexota bacterium
TCGCTCGCCCCGGCCGCGGCGAACACGAATCCGGCCATCTGGTTCGAGAACCACCAGTCCCAGAACAGCAGCCAGACGATGATCGGGATCGAGGCGACGCGGGCGATCGTCAGGGCATTGGGCAGATAGGACTGCCACTGCTTGGCATCGGTGCGGACGTTTTCGGGAGCGGATGTCACGGTTCAGTTGCTCGTGGGTCGCGGCGCGGCGGTGGGCGCCGCCGAAATGGCGACTTGCCACGTGTGCCGGCCCGGCTGGCCCGGGTCGGCCAGCGGTGGATGCGGTTGTCCATTGATGGTGATCGTCACCGCGTCCGCCGCGCCGACGTCAAGCACCGTTTCTCGCTCCATGCTCCATTGGCGCGACTCCCCGGGCGCCAGGACCTTGTCCACGAGCACGCGCCCGTCGACCTCGATGCGCACCTGAGTTTCGCTCACCACGACCAGCTCGAACACCGCGCCCCGGTCGACAATTGACGGCGCGACGGCATCGGGGTCGTTCGTCGCCCCGCCGTCGTCGGTCAGGCCGCCGAAATCGGTGATCAGCAGAAGGGCAAGGACGACCCCCAGCGCCACGACGAGCAGCAGGGACGCCAGCAGACGCTGTCGCCCGCGCCGTGCGGCGGGCATCGTAGCGGCGCCGACCGCCGGCGGGACCTCGCCGGCCTGCGCGTAGTAGAGGTCGAGCAGCGGCTGGACCGGCAATTGCAGCGCTTCGGCGTAGATGCGAATGAACCCGGCGTTGAAGGGCGGTCCGGGGAGCGTCGCCAGATTGTCCGCCTCCAGTGCCGCCAGATGCTCGCGCGGGATGTGCGTGGCGACGGCAGCTTCCTCGATCGTGAGCGCGGCGGCTTCCCGTGCCGACCGAAGCTGTTTGCCAAGCGAAGCCATGTGGGGATTATGACCCGCCGCCGAACCGTGCGACGGCCACCCTGCCGCCGCCTAGTCGCGCGAGAAGCTGTGGGACGGCTCGGGCCGCAGGGTTACGCCGAACGCCGCAAATGCGTCGCTGACCTCCGTGAACTCGACGAAGTTACTCAGCAGCTCGCCGGCGCCCTCCTGGAGGCCGGCCACGATGAACGGCGCCGGCAGCGCATTGGGCGTCGCCAGCTCCGTCTCGTAGCGGTCGGCAAAGCCTCTGGCCAGTTCGTCGGAAACCACCCGGGCCAACGCCGAGTCGATCTCGTCGAGGGATTCCATGGTGGCGACAAATGACTTCAGGTCGTCGATCTCGTAGCGGAATTCAACATTCAGATGTTGGCCGGGAGGATCGCCGGGGAAGGGCACCGAGATGTCGAGCGCGCGGTTGGTGAGCGGCACCAGGCGGCGCTCGGTGATCGGACGCGGCCAGCTCCAAAAGAAACCGGGGCCCTGGACCACCGTGAGCGTGCTCGTGTCTGACTCCGCGGGACCGTCGAAGCCATGCGGGAGCGCGAGCACGGTGCCCGATGACGGGAAGACGATGGCCTCATTCGTTCGCAGCAGCAGGGCTTCGTCACCGCGGATGCCGAACACGCCGGCGGCGAAGAACGCGGCCGCCGCGACGACCAGCCCGCTGGCGACGCCCAGCAGACGCGAGGCCCGTGCCTGTAGCCGCGGTGTCCGCCGCTGCATGTAGGGGGCAAGAATCTTGACGACGCTGGCCGGCCGGCGCCGCAGGCGCAGGCCGGGGATGAGCCGGGCGGGCGGCTGTGACGCGATGCGGAACTGCTCGCCGGCGTCGGCGGCAAAGGCGACCACGGACGGCACGTCGTGCCGCGCCGCGATGCGGGCCAGTGCGCCGAAGCGGGTGGCCAGGCGGTGCGCCTGTTCGCCGCCGGGCCGTGGGTTGCCGCTCAGAATGCCGCCGATGTCGCGCATCATCTCGCGCGAGTCGGCGAGGAATGGCCCCAGGTCGTCCTGGACGGTGAGCTCGCTCGTGGCCACCGACTCTTGGCGCAGGTTGGGCTGCGGGGCCGCCCGCGCCGCGCGGCGCACGCGCCGGATCCACCACACCGACGGCAGCGCCGCAATGATCGCCGCGAGCGGCAGCCCTCCCACATTGCCGCCGGCCGTGGCCACGAACTCTCCGACCGGCTCGCCGATGACCGGAACCGTGCCGAGCCACACGCCCAGGAGTCCCAGCAGCGTGGCGGTCAGGAACGGCAGCCCGGCCGCTGCCACATAGACCCGCCAGCGGCGCGCCTGGGCCGCCCGCGCCGCCTGCCGCAGGCGGCGAATCGCGCCGACCTCGATCCGGGCAACGGTGGCCACGTCGTCGGGAAGCTCATCGATCCGCAGCGTGCGGGCGACGGGAATTCCTCGCACCAGGGCGTCGCTCAAGCGGTGCCGGTCGTGCGCCACCAACTCGCTGTCGTTGGGTCCCACCGGAATGGGCGCGTACTCCACGGGAATGCTGGGCGCGTGACGCACGGGATCCAGGCCGGCGGTCTGCGTCGGTCGACCTTCCCCGGCCATTCAGGCCCCCATGCGGCGAAACTCGCGGATGGATTCGTCGACGCCCGCGCCCGCGGCCTCGGTCAACGCGATCGCTCGATCAAGCTCCCGCAGCCCCAGCGACAACGCCGTGATCCCGACGGCCGCCATGAGATCGCTCGCGAGGCTGGACACGGATCGCGAAGGGTCGCGCGGGCTCATGCGCGTGAGGGCGCCGTGGCCGAACTGCCGCAATCCGGCCGCCGCGCGCTCACGTGGCGTTCCCCGGTAGGGCGAGATACCCCGCCGGCTGACGTCTCGGGCGATGGCCCTGCCTTCGGTTGTTCCGGGGAGCGCCTCGGCGTCG